>JAMOMT010000162.1 GCA_027066965.1 Archaeoglobaceae archaeon | reverse complement strand
GTTGTTTTGTTCGTACTTTTGCACATATTATACTTGGTTTCGAAAGCTTATTTTTGTATAGTAGAAATTATATAATGTTATTACAATAAAAATTTAAAATTAAGAATATAACAATCGCACTAACGTTCGCTATTTCTATTGTCTCGCTAACATTCTCAAATAGAGAGCGTTTATTATCTAGTTTGAATTAAAAAATTTTAAAAATTCTAATGAATATTTAATTAAAGAATTTTAAATTTTCTAACAAAATATTTAAATTTTCGTTTTCGATTTTATCGACTATATGTTCTTCTTTTGTTTCTGTAATATTAAAATGGAATATTCCAAATGGACTTACAATGATTGCTAAAAATCTACACATGCTTTTTTCTCGTACATTTTTTTTAAAGAAAAATATAAAAAAATCTGGTTTGTAATTTTCTATAATTAAAGATAGTGCATTGTTAAATATAACTTTTTCAAACTCGTGTTCTCCGGTAAATCCTATCACAGAGTAGTTCTGGTTTTTTACCAGTACAATTACTGATGAGAATACTTTTGCAGCAGTCTCCCGTAGAAAACTTCTCGAAGAGTAGATGACTTTAATAATGTTTTTACTTATATCTGGTGGAACAGTTAATGTGTATATTTTTTTCTCTTTTTTTGTTTTGCTCACGCTTACTTCTCTAAGTCTTAGGATGCCAAATTTTTCTAATTCTTTTAAAATTCTCCTAACAGTTTCCTCCTCAATATTTAGTTTAGTTTCCCTAAGCTTTTTTACCATGTTGTATACCGTAATTTCTTCATTTTTTTCAGCGAATTCTATTATTTTACATGCTATGTTATATTTATCGACCCTTTTTTTCGGCACACAAGCTCGTTCCCCTGAAAATTCACAAAAGGCTTTCGGTTTTTGAGAATGTTGGGATATATAGCTGTTAAAAACAGTAAAAAAGCGGAGGTGACTAAGATGAATAAAGAAGAGAAGAAACAAAAATCTAAAAAGCCTAAGAAGTAGTAAAAAATTTAGTTTATTTTATTTTTAAAAAATTTAAATAAAATACAAGAAGATAAGAGTTTCTTAAATATAATAAAGAAAATATCAAGAAAAAGTTAGTCTCCAATCTGTTGGCTATTATTAGAAAAATAAGCTACATAGTAGTATAGCCGCTATTGGATAAATATTCTATAGTCTGTAGCTACGCAGCAACCTAAACACAAAACTCAAAAACTCAAAAGGTAATCGGGCTGAGAAGGCTTGTAATTAATTGAATCCGGAACTTAAGGGTGGATACCATGCCAAAAAGGGAGGACATTAAAAAAATCATGGTTATTGGCTCCGGCCCCATCGTCATAGGGCAGGCAGCTGAATTCGACTATTCTGGAAGTCAGGCGTGCAAGGCTCTGAGAGAAGAGGGTTACGAGGTAGTTCTCGTGAACTCTAACCCGGCAACTATAATGACAGATCCGGGAATGGCCGATCGCACGTACATAGAGCCACTAACAGCTGACGTCGTAGCGAAGATAATAGAAAGGGAAACCCCTGACGCTTTACTCCCAACTCTTGGTGGTCAGACAGCTCTTAACCTCGCTGTTCAGCTCGGAGAGATGGGAGTTCTCGATGAATACGGCATAGAGCTGATAGGGGCCAAGCTTGAGGCGATAAAGAAGGCAGAGGATAGAGAGCTCTTCAAGGAGTGCATGCACAGGATAGGGATAGAAGTGCCAAGAAGTGACATAGCTGAGAGTGTGGAAGAGGCACTTTCAATAGCCGACGAGATAGGATATCCCGTAGTTGTGAGACCGGCTTTCACGCTCGGAGGGACGGGAGGAGGTATAGCCTACAACAGGGAGGAGCTGAAGGAGATTGCTGCTCGTGGGCTTGAGATGTCGATGATAAATCAAGTCCTCATTGAAGAGGGCGTTTTGGGTTGGAAGGAGTTCGAGCTCGAGGTGATGAGGGATCTAGCTGATAACGTCGTGATAATCTGTCCAATAGAGAACTTCGACGCAATGGGAGTGCATACGGGAGACAGCATAACAGTTGCCCCAGCCCAAACGCTCAGTGATGTGGAGTACCAGAGGCTTAGAGATTACTCCATAGCTATAATCAGGGAAATCGGAGTCGAGACTGGTGGTAGTAACATTCAGTTTGCTGTTCATCCGGAAAACGGGAGGGTAGTTGCGATAGAGATGAACCCAAGGGTAAGCAGGTCATCAGCTCTCGCATCAAAGGCTACTGGCTTTCCCATAGCGAAGATAGCGGCTAAGCTGGCTGTTGGTTACACTCTCGACGAAATACCCAACGACATAACCAAGGAAACGCCCGCGAGTTTCGAGCCCACGATAGACTACGTGGTCGTTAAGATACCGAGGTTTGCCTTCGACAAGTTCCCAACTGCTGATTCTGCGTTGGGCTCTCAGATGAAGAGCGTTGGGGAGGTTATGGCAATAGGTAGGACTTTTGAAGAAGCTTTGCAGAAAGCTCTCAGGAGCCTCGAAACAGGCCTTTATGGTTTGGAGTTGAAGAAGAACGTCCTCTCTGCTGATGCCGAAGTCGTTAGAAAGATGCTTAGAACTCCAAATGCTGACAGAGTGCTTTACATCAGGAGAGCCATAGAGCTCGGAATAAGCGTTGAAGAGATACATGAGCTCACACACATAGATCCATGGTTCATAGACAAGATAAAGAACATAGTCGAATTTGAAGCATACCTGAAAGAGCTTGCTCGCAACTTTAACCTTAAAAAAGAAACGCCTGACGAGCTAAAAAAGGCTATAAGAAAGGCAAAGAGGCTCGGCTTCTCAGACGTCCAGCTCGCAAAGATATTTGGCGTTAGCGAGATGGAAATCAGAGACTTCAGGAAGAAGTTGGGCATTAGAGCTGTTTTCAAGATGGTCGACACGTGTGCTGCTGAGTTCGAAGCGAAGACCCCCTACTACTACTCCACATACGAAGATGAGAACGACGCCAAAAGGACAGAGAGGAAGAAGATAATGATACTCGGTGGAGGACCGAACAGAATCGGGCAGGGTATAGAGTTCGACTACTGCTGTTGTCATGCGGTCTTCAGCCTGAAGGAGGACGGCTACGAAACCATAATGGTGAACAACAATCCTGAGACTGTCTCGACTGACTACGACACCTCTGACAGGCTGTATTTCGAACCGATAACTCACGAGGATGTCATGAACATCTACGAGAACGAAAAACCTGAGGGAGTAATAGTCCAGTTTGGAGGGCAAACTCCTCTGAACATAGCGAGGCAGCTCGAAAGCAGTGGAGCAAACATTCTTGGCACGTCAGTTGACTCAATAGACATCGCTGAGGACAGAGAGAGGTTCTCAGCTCTCTGCAGGAAACTTGGAATTCCACAGCCCGAAAATGGAATTGCCTTCAGTGTAGATGAAGCGATAAAGATTGCGAGGGAGATAGGCTATCCCGTTTTGGTGAGGCCGAGTTATGTCCTGGGCGGGAGAGCGATGGAGATAGTTTACGACGAGGAAACTCTCGTCAGGTACATGGAAGAGGCGATAGAGGTAAGCCCGGAGAAGCCAGTTTTAATCGACCGCTTTCTTGAGGACGCAATAGAGGTAGAGGTCGACGCTCTCTGCGATGGGGAGGATGTAGTTATAGGCGGGATAATGGAGCACATAGAGGAGGCAGGAGTCCACAGTGGAGATTCTGCATGCGTTTTGCCACCTCAAACCCTCAGCGAAGATGTGATTGACAGGATAGTCGAGTACACGAGAAAGATGGCTTTAGAGCTTAAAGTCGTAGGACTGATAAACATTCAGTACGCTGTAAAGGATGGAGTTGTTTACGTTCTCGAAGCAAATCCGAGGGCGAGCAGAACTGTTCCTTTTGTCAGCAAGGCAACTGGCTTGCCCCTCGCCAAGATAGCCGCGAAGCTAATGAGCGGGAAAAAGTTGAGGGAGCTTGGAATCAAGGAAAAACTCGACCTTAAACACGTTGCTGTTAAAGAGGCGGTCTTCCCGTTCATAAAGCTGCCAGGAGTCGATCCAACCCTCGGCCCGGAGATGAAGTCGACTGGAGAAGTAATGGGAATAGACTACGACTTCGGAATCGCTTACTACAAAGCTGAACTCGCTGCCGGGATGAGGCTGCCGGAAAGGGGGACTGTTTTCATAAGCGTGAAGAAGGCTGACAGGGAGAAGATAGTCGAGGTAGCGAGAAAGCTGAAAGAGCTCGGCTTCAAGATAGTTGCTACTAACGGCACTGCGATGTTTTTGAGGGAACACGGAATAGAGTGCGAGATCGTGAAGAAGATCAGTCAAGGGAGACCAAACGTCCTCGATGCTATAATAAACAGGCAGATCGACTTAATCATCAACACCCCGAGCGGGAAGAGGGGCAAGACAGAGGGTTACATGATCAGGAGGGCTGCAGTCGACTACGGAATTCCGTACATAACCACTATAAGCGGAGCTAAAGCTGCGGTTATGGGTATAGAGGCGATAAAGAAGAAGGGGATGTCGATAAAGTCGATACAGGAGTATCACATGGAGTGTTGATTTTTTATATTTTTACCTTATTATTGATTATATTGTTGGCATTAATCTATTAATCGAGCATCTCTAGAAATTCGTCTTTGCTGAGGTCCGATTGTTTTATTATTGCCCTCAGAGTACCTCTATCGAGTTCTTTGTGCAGCGGTACAACTAAAATCCCGGCATCCTCTTTATACAAAACCACGTGGCTGCCCTTCTGTCTTTCGACAGTCCAACCGGCTTTGACGAGAACTTTGATAACTTGTTCTCCTGAAACTCGTGGAAGTTTCAGACTATCACTTCCGCTACCTCTACCTCGACTTTTCCAGTTCTCTCAAGTTCTTTTTCTTGAAGGACGTCCAGATACAGTTCTATAGCCTCTCGTATGTTCCTTAGCGCTTCTTCTTTGGTTTTACCCTGTGAAATGCATCCTGGAAGCGACGGAACGGTGACTACGTAGTATCCGTCCTCTCCCTTTTCAATGACAACTTTAAACTTCATAATCCCACCTTGCACTTGTTTACAGAATTGGGTTCAGGTCGTTTAAAGGTTTGCCGTTAAACAGTAATTTTGAGCTGCGAAACTCTAAAGATCTGTACGGTTAAACAAGAACACTGTGATAATGTAAATCACTACAGAAAAGTAAAAATATCGCAGCAATTCACTCTCTCGTTGTTCTGAAAGGTGATAGCCATGGTTAAACGAGCGAAACTTGTAAACGACATCGTTGAGCTGGTGCCAATACTGCACATCTTTTCGACAAACCTCTACAGGAATGTTTACGAAACCCTGCTGAGCGAGTGGTTGACCTTCGACGAGCTCGTAGAGAGGTTCGGCGAGGGAGTTGAAGAGGCTCTCAAGATACTGAAGAACGCTGGAATGCTAGAGATGAAGTGGAGAATGCCGTCCTCTCCAGCGGAAACACCGAAGAAGGAGTACCACGTCAGCTACACTCATTTGAGTGCGAACTTTTACGTTTCCCTCAAAGACCTTAACAGAATACTCGAGATAGTCTTCATGCCCGACGACGAGTTCGAAAAGATAGTCAGCGGAATCGTTGACGAGATAAAGGCCGGCAGAATGTCAGTTCCACACATAAGTAGAAGCCTCGGGCTCGAGGGACTCGTTATAAGGGCTGCTGCGAAGAGGTCTCTCAAGCTCAACGTTAAGGGCCAGCTCGTCGAGCTGGCAAAGGAAGAGGAAATTTAATGTCCGAAATACCCGATCTTTCAAAGGAGAAATCTATAAGGGATGTTCTCAACAGGCTGAAGTGGGATCCCCAGTTCGACTTCGGAAAAGTTGAGGTAGTCTACGTGGATAGAGTAGCTGGAAAGGGTTTCTCCTCTTTGAGTGGTGAGGAAATAGAGGACGTGGGTCACAAGTTCATATTCCTAGTAGGAGATGTCATGATACCCATGCATAGGGTCGTTGAGGTCAGGTACAAGGGCAAAACAGTCTGGAGCAGGTTCGACGAGTGATTTCTTGTTCTGTGAGTTGTCCGGTTTGCCGGTTGTCTGGTCGTTTAAGTTTATGTTTAATGTATTCATAACGAAGTAACCGGGAGAAGAAAAGCTATGCCTGTCAGAGTAGCTCTCGTAACGTACGGCTGCACGATGAACCAGTCTGACTCGGACATCATCAGGCACGAACTCCTGAAAGCTGGTTTCGAGCTCACGGAAGTTGAGGATGCTGATGTCGTTGTCCTCAACTCGTGTGGCGTTGTTGAGTACACTGAGAGAAAAATTCTGGAAACGGCCAGAAAGCTGAGGAGAGAGGGCAAAAAAGTAGTCATCGCCGGATGTCTGCCGAGGATTTCGAGTAGAAAGGTGAAGGAAACAGCTGATTCCGCCATAGGACCAGATAACTTACTCGAAGTTGTCAGAGCTGTCGAGTCTGCTCTTAGAGGAAAAATGTACTTTAGCATCTCGAGGACGAATCTGGAAAAGTCCAGTCTAAGAAAGTGTAGGCTAAGGAGAGACAGCTCCGGAGCCGAGGCTGGAATAGCAATAGTATCCATTGCCGAGGGTTGCGTCGGCAGGTGTACTTTCTGCGTCACGAGGTTCGCGAGAGGAAGGTTAAGATCTTTCAGCGTCGGCTCTATCGTGAGGGAGATTGAGGAGGCAGTAAAGCAGGGTTTTGTGGAAATC
>JAMOMT010000161.1 GCA_027066965.1 Archaeoglobaceae archaeon | reverse complement strand
GACCGTAATCAGCAGGCTCTTGAGGGGGAACAGGTAGCTCACGTTGTACGTGAAGTTCTCGAGCACTCCATCGACGAGAACCGAAAAGTCACTCGACTTCAGAGTCGTAGAGCCGTCGTTGTAAACGATCACTTGCAGTGTGTAAGTCGATATAGTCGTGTTCGTCGCGTTTATCGAAACTATGCGAAAGTCCGTATTCGCCTTTTCGACCTTCAGCTTCGTTTGCTGCTTTTCAGCTGCATTTATCGCCTTGATATTGGCATCTAACACTGTCATCACTGCTCCAAACGCCACAAGGCATGCGATCATCAGTAGGGCAAAGGCAGCAGTTACGCTAAACCCCATGGAGCTCTGCTACCTCCTTTTTCATTCTGTAAAGGTCCTTCTCCACCTCCATAATCAAGTTCCTGTCGAACCTGCCCGTCCTCAGAGCCTCTATGTACAGCAGGCTCATCAGGTGATCCTGAACATTCATGTATCCAACAGGTCTCCAGTCGGAGTTGTCGTGGTAGAGCTTTATTCCCTTGGCGTACCTGAGCACAGCCATGAGAACATCCTCGCTTATCCAGTTTATGTCGACGTAGTAGTTCAGCACGTCCTCCAAGCCATCGTAGCCGACTCTTTCCATCAGGAACTCAATCCACTTCAGCAGGAGCATGATCCTCTTCGCGTCAGTCGGAATTCTAGAAAGTCTTGGCTCTGTGTCGAAAAGCCCGTAACCCGAAACGTACTCGAGATCGGGTCTATCTCTCCTCGCCGGGTAGCGCGGGTACGCTTCGCGATACACTTCCTGATACTTTTCGTGAGTTTTACGAGCTTCAGGGTGAGCGTGAGCACGAAATTCAGACGTTCCAACATATTCTTGAGTCATAACATCACCTCCCAGGCGTTCTAATCTCTCAGAGGTCTTGCCGGCCACACCGGCCATACCTCTGTCCTCCCCACCAGACGCTCCGGACCTCTTATTCTCAACTTTAAACTCGTATTCTCCAGGTACACCTTCAACCTCGATTTCAACTTCACCCCCAATTTCATCGGATTCCTCTCCAGCCATCTTCTTTTCCTCTTCCTTTTCCTCACTACTTGCCTCCATTCTGGCCAAATCGGAGACCCTAGAGACATCCTGTCTCAACAGCTTTTCGAGGCTCTCCAGCTTTCTGTATATGTCGTCGATCTTCCTGAGCTGGTTGTCCGCATTTAGCATGGACTCTACCTTCTCGACTATCCGGTCTATGTGCCTCTCGGTTATCCTCCTGCCCTTCAGCATCTCGTATATGTCCCTGAGTATGACGGAGGGTACTCTACCCCTGTACCTCTCGAGGTACTCCTTTATCTCCTCGTCGGAAAGGTAAGGAGACTTCTCAAGCTTCTTCTCTTCCTTCTTCTCCTCAGACTTCTCCTCAGCTTCCTCCTTAAGATCCTCCAGAGAGATTATGTTCCTGTTGTCGGCCTTGTCCGAAATCACAGTATCACCTCCTCGTAGAGCACCTGGTTAACGATATCCTTCACGTTCACGGTCTTTCTAAACAGCATTCTCAGATCGTCAACTATGTCGTTAACCAGCTGCTCGAGTTCCTTCAGCTCCTTCTCCATTTTATCGAGCCTCTGAATGCTTAGAGCCGTTACCTTTGAAGATCCGACAAAGGGGTTTATCTGAGAGGACACGACTTCGTAGAGAGCCATCATATCCTTGAGAGAGTCGTCCATTTTCTGGAGATCTTGTTTCAATGAATCAATCTCCTTTTTAAGATTGCTTATGGAAATGTCGATTCTCGGCAGCCTGTTGTCGATCTCGTTAAGCCTTTCCATGATCTTCTCTATCGTCTCACTGTCTTCCGAACCGGAACTGGCAGTTTCTGGCTCTTCCTCCTCTTCTTCTTCCTCGACGTCCTCTTCCTCCTCGAGTTCCTCTTCTTCAATTTCCTCCTCGTCATCCACGTTCTTCTTCCTGAACAGCTTGAGCCCCATCGCTGTCACCCCCATGTTAAAAATTAAAATTTTATTAAATAAAAATTCAAAAAAATTTGGAAGAGAACCGATGTGGTTACTGGAGCTCCACTATGTTGACGGTGTAAGTTGGCGGGGTCGTAAAGTCTATTATGCCCGGAGCACCGAACTCGGGCCTGACCTGACCGGTAACGTGAGTGCTCGGATCAAGTCCAGTTCCAAAGACCGAAGTTACATTGACCGTCAGAGCTACCTTGTCACCCGAATCGATCGTGTACCTTCCAGCACTGACGTTAAGAGAGTTGTCTGCGTCCTGAAGTACGATCACACCAAAGTGGCTGCTGTCAGTCTTCGTCCAAGCAGCAAAGGACGAGTTGAAGAGGTTACCTCCATTGAGGAGCGATGTGTTCGCGAGTGTGTTGAACTGAAGCACAGATACATTGTCGCCGTTGCTTATCGTGAGAGTAACGTGTCTGAGGTCAACGGGCTGCCCACCAGTGTTCGGCTCGACTATGACGGCGAGCCTAGTTATGTTGCCACCCGGAGCCTCCGGGTCATATCCAAGAACCTGAGCAACCTTAAGGCCGCTTGCAACTTCCTTTGTTGTTTCCCTACCAGTAGCCATCGCCTTCTGCTGCAGGTAACCGACAGTCTGTATCAGCACTGCTGCACTCACTGCCGCCACCAGCACCATCGCTATGAAGACTATCAGGGTCTCTATACCGATGGCACCCTTCTCGTTTTTCCTAAACTTCCTACCTACCACCCGACCTCACCTCCGTTCTCTAATCATGCTTATTATTATTAGCATATTTAAGCCTTCTTTGTTTTTAACATGGTAAAAAAAAGTGTACGAATGTTTGTAGGTACATGTGCACTTGCACAGGCCAGGATCGTCAGGATCGTATAGAATCGCAGCAGTGAGAACAGCGGTAAAAATTACGTTAAAAATTTAAAGTAAAATTAAACGAACGGCAGGCAGGCAAACACTTTGGCGTCTTTTACCATGTAATCTATCACCGCGTATTCGTTCGGCTGATGAGCTGTGCCATCGACGGTGCTCCAGACGGCAGCTTCGTAACCAGCTTTCCTGAAAAAGGATGCACAGGTGTTACCCCCAAAACCTACAGGCTTTGCATCAACTCCAGAAACAACCCTTATCGTCTTCTTAAGCAGTCGAACAACTTCACTATCAGGAGAGGTTGGAGGGGATTCCTCTCTCTGCACGACCTCGTAACCAACCCTAGCTCTGCTCTTGTCGTTGAAAGCAGAGATCACTTCTTCCACCACGCCTACTACTGAGTCGAGAGAGTATTCTGGAAGGATCCTGCAGTCGAAGTAGCTCACATCCTTCCCCGGAATCGTGTTTATGTTGTCCACGTTTTTCTCCCTCCTAGTCGGCTCGAAGGTCGAGGTGGGAGGGATAAAGAGGTTGTTTTCTGCAGAAAACCTCGAGTGCAGAACTTCGTCTAGCTCGAGTAAAAACTTCATTGCCTCTCTGGCAGCGTTCACCGCAACGTGGGTCATGCTCGCGTGAGCTTGTACGCCCTCAACGACAAACTTAAGCCACAGTATGCTCTTTTCTGCTACCTCTATGCAATCGCCTTGAGGAGTTCCAGCGTCGGGAACTATAAACAAGTCCCCCTTCCTAAATATTTCGAGATTCAGCAGATGCTGAATTCCGTACCTACTTCCTGTCTCCTCGTCGCTCACGAATGCGAGGCAAAGGGGGTAATCGACTTCGAGAGTTTTGAGAACTTTGAGTGCAAACATGGAGGAAACCAAAGGCTGGGTGTTGTCCTCGCTGCCCCTCCCATAGACCTTACCGTCCTTTACGACCGGCTCGAAGGGAGGAGAATCCCACAGAGAAAGGTCTCCCTCTGGGACTACATCCATGTGCGTCACTATCCACACTCTCCTATCGTTTGCTTCAGTACCGTCAAGCCTCACGACGAGGTTTGGTCTCACTCCCCCCTTTGCCCTGTCGTCTCTGGCGTCATACCTCTCCACCTCGAAACCCCAGCTCTCTATTTTCTCCTGAATGTAAACAGCCCTGTCGAGCTCGCCTTCCCCACCGTTGTCGGGACCGATAGCCTTTATCCTAATTAAGTCACAGAGTGTTTTTACCATCTCGTTTCTCTCTTTCTCCACCAGTTCGCAAACTCTTGATACCTCCATCGATGAAACTTTCACCCGTCGCTTTTTAGTTTATCGATGTTTTTTGTTCTTAGCACTAGACTCCTGAAATTTCGTTTGAGTTTTGACGGCCGATTTTGACTTTTTACGTCTCTAGCGTCTCCACTCGCTTCATCCACGCCGTCCAGAATTTGCACCACCTATTTCACCTACTTGGACTCTAGATCGCCGTTCATCTTTCTGCTAACGATGTCCATGAGCCTGTTCGCGAGTTCAAGCGCTTCAGAGTCCTTGCCTTCGAGAGATGAGATAAGAGATTCGAGTTCAAACTTTATAGGTGCATAGGCGAAAAACTGCTCTTTTTCACCAAGCTCCATGTTCTCGTACTTTTTTATAAACTCCTCAAGAATTGAGAGTTTCTTCCTCGAAACGAAATCCTTTGAAAGTTCGCTTCTCAGCTCCCTGAACTTTGCCGCAAGTTCCTTCCCGTCTTTCGTTAACCTCACTATCCTCGTTCTTCCAGCGTACTCACTCTCGACTATCGCGTTGCTTTCAAGCTCGCTCAGTACCTTAGAAACATAGCTGTAGGGAGAGCCCACACTCTTCGAAATGGAGAGAGGATAAACTTCCTCCCCCCTTTCCTCGGCCTCGAGTATATTCAGCAGCACATCTACAGTCTTCTTGTGAAGGAAAAGCCTCTCGATGTCGCTCAGGCTATCACCTGCCCTTTCGACTCTGTTCTGTTTATTTTTGTTTTTTGGTTTTACACTTTACGTAACCGGGAGCTATTCTGCCCACTTGAGCAAATCCAGGAGCTTTCAGATTTCGTCAAGCGATTTTAACATTTCATCATTTACTTCTCATCATCTCCAAACCATATAACTCTCTGCGGGAAAGGTATTTCTATACCAGCCTTCTCCAGTTCAACCTTAATTCTCCACAGAAGCTTCATTCTCACGTCGTACCACACCTGAACGGGAGACCATACCCTAACCGTTATGTTCACACTACTGTCACCCAGATCTTTGACGAAGACTTGGGGTTCTGGGTACTTTAGGGCAAAGGGTTCCTCGTCTATAACTCTCCTTATCACGTCTATCGCCTTCTCAGCATCGTCTGAGTAGCTTATTCCCACTGTGTACTCGAACCTCCTGACCGGATTTGCGACATAGTTAACAATCTTAGTCGTGAACACCTTGTCGTTCGGTATTCTAACGAAGATGCCATCGTAAGTTCTTATTACAGTTGACATGACGTGTATGTCCTCCACGAAACCCGAAACTCCATCGATCTCGACCTGATCCCCCATCTTAACAGGCCTCTCGAACATTATGAAAAGACCTGAAACTAGGTTCGACACGACGCTTTGACTTGCAAAACCTATGACGAGTCCAGCTATTCCTCCAGCGACAAACAGGCCCGAGAGGCTTATACCTATCCTTGGAAGGACTGAAAGAACCGCTATCAGTATTATCGAGTAGTAAACGATCTTCAAAAGTATGTCGAGAACATCTTTTGGCAATCTATCTCCAAGGTAAATCCGAAGCCTTATCCTCACGAAGGTTGCGATCAGGATGGCAACAGCTACCGTGGCAAGAAAAGTCAAAACATCTACTAAGGTTACATTCCCATAAACTATAAAGTTACGAATTTCGTTTATCATCTATCTAAAGTTTTTTCATATACTCAACTACACTTTCAAACAAAGCCCTACCCTGAGTGTTCGGATGCCAGAAGGCTCTCTCAGGATGAGGCATCATGCCGAGCACATTTCCGCTGACATTACAGATTCCGGCTATGTTGTAAACACTCCCATTTGGATTCCATGGATATCCGGAGTAATTGCCACTGCCGTCAACATACCTGAATACTATCTGGTCGTTCGCCCTCAGCGTTTCGATGTACTCCTGCTCTTTCTCAGCCGGAAACGTAACCTTTCCCTCTGCGTGAGCAACAGGGAACATGACAACTTCTCCTCTACTTATTTTCCACGTGAAGACACACTTTCCTCTGTTCTCGTGCCTGAGAAAGGTGTTTCTACACTCGAACCTGCACGAATCGTTTATTGCAAGAGCCATTTCCGGTTTATCGCTTACAGGTTTATCTTCATCGAATCCAGGAAGAGCTCCGAGTTCTGCAAGAATCTGAAAACCGTTGCATATTCCGAGAACGGGATATCCGCTCTTTATGAACTCCTCCAAGTCTTTCCTCAACACGCTCTTAAGTCTTGCTGAAAATATAGCTCCGGCTCTAACGTAGTCTCCAGCTGAGAATCCTCCAGGAAAAACGAGACAAGTATAGTCGCTCAGTGTCCTCTGTTCCTCGTCTCTAATTGTGTCGCTGTAAAACTGCTTGAGGTGTACAGCTTCAGCAAAAACTCCGCACTCTCTGAAAGCCCTGACCGTTTCGTCCTCGCAGTTCGTGCCCTCTATTCTCAGCACTGCCACCCTTATATCCTCTGTGTCCATGAAACTCGAATGCCAGCATGGTAAAAAAGTTTATGCAACTGTCGTTTTCCCGCTGATTATGTCTCACGCTCACACGATCCTTGACCCTTCGGTCGCGCTAATAATCTCCATAGCAGTCATACTCCTGCTGATAAGGAAA
>JAMOMT010000160.1 GCA_027066965.1 Archaeoglobaceae archaeon | reverse complement strand
TGAAGTACTTCTGGATGGAATCTGCTAGGACGCTCTTGTGTATTTGGTAAAATATTGTGGCGTTCACTTTTATAGGAGGCGCATTCGAACTCAAACCGTTTGATATCGCCGACTCCGTAATTCTCAACAGTTCCTTAACCGGGAGATCTGACGTGATCGTAACAGTGTAGTTTTTTGTCTGGAAAAACGTCATGTTGCACTCGTTTCCTCCACTCTGGACGTTGACGAAGTATTTCACTTTTAGTCCACTATATGTAACAGCCCCTCTTAACTGTGCGGGAGATTCGAACGTTACGTTTCCGCAGGGATAGCTCTCATCAAGTGAAACATTGTGCCCGTTCATCTCGTAGTTAAGCACGAGGTCGAAGGATACAAACATGCTTTCGACGTTTGAATAGTACATCCCTCCCTCATACTTCAGACCTTTAACGCTCGGAACGAACAGTTTGACACCAAACTCTCCTTCAATCTCTTTCAGGCTAATCTCCCCAGTTTTAGCAGTTTGGATCTCAAGATCCACGAGCTTGCTTGCATTCACTATTTTTCCACCCTTGGGGTAGAACAGGGAATCGTTAACCGGCACATTTATTTCCACGTCCTTGAAAACGATCACTCCAGCGAATTTCCCGTTCTTGTAACCCACAACTTTCACGGGGAACTCAAGTTTCTTGCTTATCCAGACTTCCATGGTGGTGTTGTTTTGTCTTACTTCAAGAATATAGCACCCATCTTTTTCTCCAAGAAGTCTGATGTCCTTATTTCTTAAAAGCCTCAGTATGCTCTTGTATGCGGCTTCTCCGTTAAGCACGGATATCCTTTCAACTCTGTAACAGATCCACTCCTTCTTTTCGGGTATGTAGTCCCACTCCTTCGTCCCGTTTAGTATAATCGTGTAACCGTTGGCATGCCTTGCGTAGGACTTGTCAGGTTTCTTCATCACCCAGTACACTGTGTCGTTCTGCTCTCCTCTCATGTATATTCTCGCTTTCAGCGTTTTTATGCTCTCGATTCTCTCCACAGCAATCTTAGCTACGTCTTTTGCTGTCAGCTTGTTCGAGCACCCCAGAAAAGTTGCTGATACGGCGACTACTATTAACGCAAGAAACACATATCGAAATTTAGTCCTCATGCAATTCTGAATACTCCAACATCATAAATAAGTTTCGAATCATTAAAATTTTGATGTTATTTGTTTAATAGTAAGACTGTAACTCGGAATTTTGTTTAACTTCTCTCGCTTGATAACTCGACAAACTTCTCAATTATCTCAGGGCTCAAAACCTCTGGGTGGAACGACACTCCGTAAAATTCTTTACTTTTAACTTTGAAAGCCGCCACCTCGTTTTCGCATACGGCGAGAACTTCGAACACATCTAGAACATCCTTTATGCTCAATGCGAGCTCGTGGAGGAAGTACGCCCTAAATCTCCCCTCGAAAAGAGGATTCTCTCGCTTGCAGATCACCTCATGAACACCTATCCTCTCGATTCTGGAGATGTTTGCGGAGAAGAGCCTTGCGAGAACCTGATATCCTGCACAGATGCCGAGTACAAACTCGAAGTCGAGTAGCCATGAAAAGTCTTTCTGGAGGTAGTCGAAGTCCTTTAGGGCTGTTCCGCAGACGATTGCACCTTTGTGCCTTTTCCTGATTTTCCTATTATCTACATCTTCCGATACTCTGGTGATCTCTATGTCTGCAACTTTTCTAGCTATCTCAACGACAGGTTTGACGAACTCTTCCTCGTGGAGTCTGTGCTTGCAGAGGGAAATTATGGCTACCATAGTCTCACTTTGGAATGAGTCTCGCCTTTTTCACGACCATCATCGCATCTATCTCCTTTCCAACAATTTCAAAGTCTTCTATAACTATTCTCCTCCTGAACAGTGGCATGTTGAGCACGAGTGTCTCGTACTCCCCGCCCTCCCCAGCCGGATTTACATAACCTTTTAGCTTTTTTAGCTCTCGTATCATGCTCTCGTCGATTCTTCTGCCGAGAAAGCTCCTCTTAATCCCTGCAACTCTCACTATCACGACCTCGAACTTCCTTTCTACAACCTCTCTGAGTATGGACACCTCATCTCTCAGCCAGAGGGGATTGAAGCACCAGAGGTCGAGGGTGTAGCAGATCCTCTGAAAGCGAGAAGCCTGATAGGTTGATCTTATTGCTCCGGTAACGACGCCCTCAACCCCAAAATCCTTTGCCTTTCTAAGCCCATCTTTCAGTGCGAGCAGACTCCCCTCTTCCTCATCTCCGCACTCCACGCTTATCAGAGGAATGTCCATCGCCTTCGCCTGCAAATGTGTTAGCTCCACGTTGGGGTAGTGAAAGACCTCGCTGTCTGCTGAGACTGGCTTGAGTGAGAGCAGGCAAACTACCTCATGCCCACTTTCTGCGGCCTTTAAAAGTGCGAGGTTCGAATCCTTCCCGCCCGAGTAAAGTACGCACAGCTTCACTTCCGGTGAACTCGACTGGGACTTTATTTGGTTTTTGAGGTTTTATACCCTTCAGCCGTTACGAAATTCTGAAACTCCCATGAAAAACTTATTTAAAACTCTTTCACACTAACTCTTTTCAGCATGGCAGATGAAACAGATGTAAGCTCCTCAGAAGAGTTCGTTCTGAACTCGGATGTTGACGAGCTTGTGGGAGGCTTGGATTTCAAGACTACGGCTGAAATCAAGGTACCTGAAAAACTCATAGATCAGGTTATTGGTCAGGATCACGCCGTCGAGGCGATAAAGAAAGCTGCGGTGCAGAAAAGGCACGTGATGCTGATAGGTTCGCCCGGAACGGGTAAATCGATGCTCGCAAAGGCGATGGCTGAGCTTTTGCCGAAGGAAGACCTCGAGGACATTCTTGTCTATCCTAACCCTGACGATCCGAACCAGCCGAAGATAAGGACAGTCCCGGCTGGAAAGGGCAAGGAGATTGTCGAAGCCTACAAGCAGGAGGCTATGAAGAAAGCTCAGGCGAGGAACTTCTTCTTAATGATGCTTCTGATGTTCATAATCCTTTACGCTGCTCTCGAAGGCCAGATGATCTGGGGAATCATAGCAGCAGCTATGCTCTTCCTTGTCGCGAGGTACATGATGCCCAAGGAGGAGAGAAACGTTCCGAAGCTCCTCGTTAACAACGCGGACAAGAAGACAGCCCCATTCGAGGACGCTACCGGAGCTCACGCTGGAGCCCTCTTTGGAGACGTGAGGCACGACCCCTTCCAGAGTGGCGGACTTGAAACCCCAGCTCACGAGAGAGTTGAGGCCGGAGCTATACACAGAGCCCACAAGGGAGTACTCTACATAGATGAAATAAACACTCTGACTATAGAGTCTCAGCAGAAGCTTCTAACGGCCCTGCAGGAGAAGAAGTTCCCGATTACCGGCCAGAGTGAGAGGTCGAGCGGAGCCATGGTGAGGACAGAACCTGTTCCTTGCGACTTCATACTCGTCGCAGCAGGAAACCTCGACGCTCTAATGGGCATGCATCCAGCTCTGAGGAGCAGGATAGAGGGTTACGGTTACGAGATATACATGAACGATACGATGCCCGACACTCCAGAGAACAGGAGAAAGCTCGTTCGCTTCGTTGCTCAAGAAGTCGTGAGAGACGGGAAGATACCACACTTCGACAGAGCGGCGGTGGCTGAGATAATAAAAGAGGCGAAGAGGAGGGCTGGCAGGAGGAAGAGGCTAACTCTCAGGCTTAGAGAGCTTGGAGGTCTCGTGAGAACGGCTGGAGACATAGCGAGGAGCGAGGGGGCTGAAATCGTCACTCAGAAGCACGTTATCGCAGCAAAGAAGGTCTCTAAGACGATAGAGGAGCAGATAGCCGACAGGTACATCGAAAGAAGAAAAGATTACAGATTATTTATGACCGAAGGTGAGGTAGTTGGTAGGGTCAATGGTTTGGCTGTGATAGGGGAGTCAGCTGGAATAGTGCTACCGATAATAGCTGAAGTCACTCCGGCGATGAGCAAGTCTGAAGGTAGAGTAATAGCGACTGGCAGGTTGCAGGAGATAGCTATGGAGGCAGTGATGAATGTTTCGGCGATAATAAAGAAGTTCACAGGCAAGGACATTTCAAGCAGGGATGTTCACATACAGTTCGTTGGAACTTACGAGGGAGTTGAAGGAGATTCTGCGAGTATAAGCATAGCGACTGCTGTAATCTCAGCCATAGAGGGAATACCGGTCGATCAGAGCGTTGCCATGACTGGCAGTTTGTCTGTGAAGGGTGAGGTGCTGCCCGTTGGTGGAGTAACTCAAAAGATAGAGGCCGCGATTCAGGCGGGGCTGAAGAAGGTTATAATTCCGAAGGACAACGTTGACGATGTAATGCTCGATGCGGAACACGAGGGGAGGATAGAGATAGTCCCAGTCTCGACTATAGATGAAGTGCTAGAGCATGCCCTCGTTGAGGTTGGAAATGGAAAGAAGGAGAAGTTGATAGGAAAGCTCAGGCAGATAGCTTGCACGGTCTGCTGATTTTTTGATTTTCCCTTACTTTGTTTCCTGATCTACTCGCCTTACGTGTTCTCACCTGCTCGCTCTAAAAGAGACGTTAGCACCCTCTTTTCTCAGTATTTCGGTTATCCTATTTCTCAGAGAGCTGATATTTCCCTTTTTTGCACAGATGGGTATAACTTCAGCGTCTAACTTTCTCCTTGCGTATTCGAGTTCCTCCTCAACTTCTTTTCTGTCAAGCTTGTCTATCTTGTTCGCAGCCACTACGACGTTTTTGCAAACTTCCTTTAGAAACTCACACATCTCCACATCTATCGGCTTCTCTCCCCTATCCTCCCACCTCTCAACTATCTCCCTGAAAGCTGGGAGGTCTATCACTTGAATAGCGAGCACTATCGATTTGGCGTTTTCCTCTACATAGTGAACAATAAAGTCTCTCACCTTCTCACTGAACTCCCAGCTGATACCCTTCATGTATCCGTATCCGGGTAAGTCAACTGCCAGGACTTCTCCAGCTCTGAAAAAATTCGGTTTTATGGTTGTTCCGGGTCTCTTACCCTTTCTAACTTTTACTCCAAAAAGGGCAGAAAATAGAGTTGATTTCCCAACGTTAGATCTGCCAACGAACACAAGAAGTTTTTCTGTCATCTATTCTTTTCGTTTTTTAAACTGGTTTTACTGAGTTGTTGAACAACTTAGCAGCAGTTTGCCCTTGACACTCCCTTTCGCCTTACTTGGGCCACAGCCCGTAGTAGGCGTTGAGTATCAGCACAAGGAAACCCATGACGAACCCGAATATTACTACGCTCTTTGGGCTTATCTGTATCTGTGTTCTCTCTTCTTCGAAGTACCTCATTATACCTGCGGAGGACATCAGGGGAGGAGCTTCCCTCTTCTTCGGCATAATCCGAACTTCTCCCAGAGTTTTATAAACCTTTACCTTTGTACTTTTGTGCCTCTGCGCCGGGATTGTAAGTTGAGTTGATGCGAATACGAAGTGGCAAAGTGGAAGGCGAGAATGAGCAAAAACCGAAAACTGTTTATCCTTTTGTAATCATAGGACAAATCATGAAAATAGGTGACGTAATGGTTAAGGATGTTGTGTCCGTTGACCACAAGACGCCCGTTATAGAGGCTTGCAAAATAATGGGTGAGAAAAAGATAGGATGTGTGCTGGTTACAAAAGACGGAAAGCCTTACGGCATATTCACCGAGAGAGACTTGCTGTCGAAGGTTCTGCTCGAAGGGAACCTCAACGAGGAGATTGGTAAGTACTGTTCCGCTCCTCTCATCGTCGTGACTCCCGATTACGACATAGTTGAATCCGCGAGGATAATGGCTGACATGAAGATAAAGAGACTCGTAATCCTCAACGAGGAGACGGAGGAGGTCGAGGGGATATTCACGGCAGCGGACCTCGCGAGGGTGATAGCCGAATACGGAGTAAAGGAACTGGAATCCGAGTGAGGTGATAGCGATGGCGGAAGAGCTGAAGTGTGGTATATGCGGTAAGGAGCTCAGAGCTAAGGACGAAGGAAAGACTTGGAGGAGATGCTCGATCTGCAAGAAGCCCACGTGCTTCGAACACCTTCACTACATAGGAGTGTGGAGGAGGGGTATGTACAAGAACTACGTTGAAGTTGTGCCTGTTTGCGAAAAGTGCATGCCGAAGAAGAGGAGAAAGCCGGTTGAGTAGTTTTTCCTTTTACTTTTATGTCAAGCATTTTTTCTGAAATAGATCGCGTTTTCGTTATCGTATGTAGTAAGGCAACAACCGCTCCTTTTAACCTCAACGACATGCCGGGAAGTGCCGGCAGGATGGACTTAGTTTGTAGGTTCATCGCCCAAGTGATATTCGTCTCTCACGGAGTCAGAAAAGATTCGATGGCCATAGCAGTTCTGAAAGGAGAGCCTGACCCTCCAAAGGCAATTCTCGTCAAGGGGAACGAAGTGAGGTACATGGCTCCGGATGAGAGAAACATTGGAGGTCTGATAAGAAAAGCTTTATCAGTAAATTTTAAATCTGGAGAGCAGATTGGGTGGGTTAGGAGCACTCCTGGAATTTACGTTGCCAGAAAGAACCTGAAAGACGTACTTTCAGAGCTTGAAGATGGTGGATATAGAATTTACTACCTGAAAGAAAATGGAGAGGACATCAGAAGCGTGAAGTTCGGGAAAAAGCTTGCGTTCGTCTTGGGCGATCACCTCGGCTTGAGCGAGGAAGATGAAAAGATCGTAGAGGCTTACGCAGACGTCACGGTCTCTCTATCTCCTATCAGCCTCCAGGCAGACCAGTGCGTCGTGATAGTCCACTACGAGCTTGATAGATCTGCAAGTCGAGTCCATTTTTAATGTTGAAAAATTTTAAACTTTCTGAACTTAATTCAGTTCGTGAACTTCGACGAAGTTGCCAGAGAATACTCCCGAGTAGCGATAGTTCAGAAAAACGCTGGGATTAGGCTGATCGAACTGCTGAGAATTGGCGAAAAAGACGATGTTCTCGACGCTGGATGCGGTAACGGAGCCCTTACGGCAGTGATAAGAGAAATAACGAAGGGTAGAATCGTTGGAATCGACAGCTCAAGAAAAATGATAGAGGAAGCAAAAAAGAGGGTTAAGGGGGTCGAGTTTTACGTCATGAGAGTTGAGGACTTAGAATTCGAGAACGAGTTCGACATCATCTTTTCGAACTCGTCTTTTCAGTGGTTCGATGCCGATAGGGCTCTCGAGAGGTTTAAAGCCTGCCTGAGGGATGGAGGTAAGGTTGGAGTTCAGGCTCCTGCGAGAAAGGACTACTCGCCCACTTTTCTCAGGGCAGTTGAAGCCGTCAGAAACTCTGAGATAGGGAAAATCTTCAAGCACTTTAGAAGTCCCTGGTTTTTCCTCGACAGTGAGGAGGAGTACATAAAGCTCTTCGAGAGGCATGGGTTTGAAGTTGAGCACTGCAGGATCGAGAAGGTTGTAACGAGACACACGCCCGAGGAGCTACTTAAGATATTCAACTCTGGAGCTGTTGCTGCTTACCTAAACCCGAAATTTTACGAAAAAGCTGATGGAGTTGACGAGGCCTATAGGAGAAAGTTTCTTGAGATAGTCAGAAGGGAGTTTGAGAACATGGCCATTAACGGCTTGGTGGAACTCGTTTTTTACAGAGTGTATATACTTGCTGTAATATTTAAGTAAGAAATTATTTTAAGATATCAATAAATTTAATTATAATCTCCTCAACAGTGCCCTCTCATGAAGCTTAACAGATAAGATAAAAAACAGTAAAGTATACGTTATCAAAATGGTAAAATCTAAGTAAACGGGGAAAAATGTTCTCAATCCGAGACAAAATCTTGATATATCTGTGAAGTAGGTCAGTGGAGAGAGGTAAGCTAAAACTTTACCAAATTCGGGTAACTTGTTTAAGGGGATAAATATCCCACTTATAAATATCATCGGAAATCTGACCAATGCAGATATCATCATAACTGTCGCTGGTATGTTTGAGGGATAAGCTGAGAACAGCAAGCCAAGACTTGAGAAACATATGGCCGAGATTATCACTCCTATTGCTATTAGGGGGTTAATGCTTAGGCCTAAGGCAAATGCTATTGCGATGGGGATTGTTGTGAGCAAAATTCCGAAGATTGATGATGCTATTACGTCTCCGAGTACTACGGTTTTGACGTCAATGGGATATGTTAAAAGTCTCTCAAGTGTTCTCATCTGTCCTTCCCATGGGGCTATGACCGGTGAGACAGAAGTCGAGGAGAAAAACACAGTCATTGCTATTAGACCTGCTATTAGGAAGTTTAGTTGTAGGTGTCTACCAATCCAGAAAGCTAAGAACAGGAATATTGGTAGCAGGATACCAAATATAACGACTGGACCCTTTAGGTAGTACACTAAAACATCCTTTTTTGCTATGGCCAAAGCTTTCACACTATCTCCCCCAAGATTTTGAGAAAAGCGTCTTCAAGAGAGGGAGATCTTGTATTTATCGAGATTATTCTAACTCTCTTTTTCTTGGCGAACTCAACTATTTGACATATTGTCTCGTTTGGATCGGTGGTGTAGATGACGTACCTATCCCCTGCCTTTTTGCCCCTAAGTTTGCTTAGTTCAACTCCATTCCCAAATCCGTTTTCAAATTTAACTTCAACTGCAACGCTTCCACCTACAAGTTCCTTTATGCCGTCTGGTGTATCTTTGGCTATTATTTTTCCACCTTTAATTATAGCAACCTTATCGCAGAGCACATCTACCTCGCTCATGTTGTGAGATGTAAGAAAAACAGTAGTTCCGAGGTCCTTCATTTCCAGAATTTTTTCTCTGAGCATCCTTGCACTTGCCACGTCTAAACCAGATGTTGGTTCGTCCAGAAAAATTACCTCGGGTTCGGAAATTAGAGCCATACAGAACATCAACTTCTGCTTCATACCCTTTGAGAACGTTTTGACCTTCGAGTTTTTAACTCCATAAATCCCAAATTCTTTCAGGAGCTTTTCTCCCCTCTTTTCAGCAACTTTCTTTTCCAACCCGTAGAGCTGCGAAGCAAGCATAAGGTTCTGCCATGCCGTCAAGTCCGGATAAACGTTTGAGACTTCTGGTAGGATTCCAATTTTTTCTCTTACTTTTACTGGCTCTTTTGACACGTTACGGCCACAAACGAAGACTTCTCCTCTATCTGGTTTTATCAAGCCTGTGAGGATTCTGACAGTAGTTGTCTTTCCTGCACCATTAGGTCCAAGGTATCCAAAAACCTCACCCTTTTTAACGCTGAAGGAAATATCGTTCAGGACTTTTTTACCGTCGAATGACTTTTCTAGGTTCTTTGCCTTTATTGCCAATTCTGACCTACCCCCTGTAATGTTCAAGAAAAATAAGAATAACATATCTCTTTTTTGGCTGACAAGTTCGCACTCCATGGATTTGTTCCTAATCACTTCTGTTAATCATCTTTCGAAACTTTCCACTCTCTTTGAAAGATTTCTTAAGTCCGATGAAATTGTATGAAGAATTATTAGCTATTATGCCGTATCATTAAAAAATTTTTTAAAACTGTGGCATATCGTGCGTCCGGTGGTGGGATGAGTGAGAGAGTTAGGAGAGCTGTAATCCTGATAGCGATAGTGAGCCTGCTGTTGCTCGTGACAGCAGCGCCAACTCTCGCAATATCTCCACTGATGCAGGGAGACGCGACAGGTGCAAAGACTCTCAAGGAGCACCCCGGCTGGCCAGTGGACTTCGCGTGGACATTGATCTGTGGTTTCCTCGTCATGTTCATGCAGGCTGGATTCGCTCTCGTAGAGACAGGGTTTGCTAGAACTAAGAACGTCGCCAACGTCATGATGAAGAACCTCATAGACTATGTCATAGGTTCTCTCGCCTTCTGGGTCATGGGTTATGCCATAATGATGGGTGCGAACTGGCCTAGCGACAACCTCGGAATAATAGGAACCACGGGCTGGTTTTTGGCTGGAAAGGCTTACGATGTCTCAACCATGGCTATATGGTTCTTCGAACTCGTGTTCTGCGCGACTGCAGCAACTATAGTCAGCGGTGCGATTGCTGAGAGGCCGAAGTTCTCGGTCTATGTAATATACAGCGCAGTGATTTCCGCGATAATCTACCCGATATACGGTCACTGGCTTTGGGGTGGTGGATGGCTTAGCTCTGCACCGTTCATGGTCAAGCTCGGAGGTGGCTACGGAGCTCTTGACTTTGCAGGCAGTGGAGTTGTTCACGCGATAGGTGGTTACATCGCTTTGGCAGCTTGCATAATGCTCGGACCGAGGATAGGTAAGTACGACGAGAACGGCAATCCAAGGCCAATACCGGGACACAACATAGCCTACGCGGTTCTTGGAACATTCATACTCTGGTTCGGCTGGTTCGGTTTCAACCCCGGTTCCACACTCTCAGCGCACGAGCTCAGAATTGCAGTGATAGCTGTTAACACCAACCTCGCTGGAGCTGCTGCAGCGGCGACTGCGATGTTCATAACTTGGGTCAAGAACGGTAAGCCAGACGTCGGCATGACATGCAACGGAGCTCTCGCAGGACTCGTCGCTATAACAGCGCCCTGTGCTTGGGTTAACTCTTGGGCGGCTGTGGTGATAGGCATAGTTGCGGGGTTCATAGTCTGCTACGGCTACTGGTTCCTCGAGAACCACGGAATAGACGACATGGTTGGTGCTGTTGCTGTCCACGGTTTCAACGGTACCTGGGGTCTCATATCCTTGGGTATATTCGCCGACGGCACATATGGCGTTTACACAACTGCCGGACCTCATGTTACAGGTTTACTCTACGGGAATCCGGGGTTCTTCCTCTGCCAGCTCATCAGCGCTGCGGTTAACTTCGCTTGGGCCTTCGGATGCGGACTGATACTCTTCTGGATACTCAAGAAGACCATGGGTATCAGAGTGAGCCCAGAGGAGGAGATAATCGGTCTCGACATAACCGAGCACGCGACGGTTGCATATCCGAACTTCGTCTGCACAGAAACTGGATTGCCGTTCAGCATCAGGGGTGGTAAGGAATGAAGAAGATAGAGGCTATAATAAGATCTGAGAAGTTCATGGATGTTAAGGAGGCGCTTGAAAAGAGAGGCTTCTACGGCATGACTGTAACTGACGTCAGGGGCAGAGGCAGGCAGAAGGGTATGCAATTGCAGTTCAGAGGGCGAGTTATGGAGATAGACCTCCTGCCGAAGGTCAAGATAGAGCTCGTTGTAACAGACGAGGAAGTTAACGATGTTATAACGATAATCTCAGACTACGCAAGGACGGGAAATGTCGGAGACGGAAAGATATTCATCATTCCGATAGAGGACGTGGTGAGAGTCAGAACGGGGGAGAGAGGCGAAAAGGCTATTTAAAATTTTTTAATTTATTTAATTTTGTTTTCACCTGTTTTTGGCACAATCACTAATTAGCGTTACAGTCGTCTGTTTCTACTACATCCGCGACGTAGAGAAAACCTGAACGAGGCTAATTCTCAACGGACTATAAACACGGCAAACGCCGGCAGAAAAATAACTCAACAACACGAACCCGTTCAGAATGAGGCGTAGAGTTTCTCCTTCCTCAAGTACTCTCCTCTGTCCACGAGGTTCTCCACGGCAACTCTTTCTCCCTTTCTTGCTATTTCTTTTATATCAAACCTCGCTCTTCCGATTCCTATGACATCCCCAAACCTATTGCAGACGAAGACGGTGTCATTCTCCTTCACGTCTCTGCTGACTTTCTCTATCGAGGACGAGAAAACGTCCCTGCCGTAAAGAAAGAGCATTTCGGCCTTTTCGTCAATGTAAACTTTTTTCTTTTCTTTTTTCGCGAGGAAGAACGCCCCCTCGAGAGTGAATCTGAATTTCTTTCCAACCTCTCCCACCTTTATTCCCGCACACACCAACTTATCTTCAACTCTAATTTTTTTCAGAACTTCTTCAAGCTCTCTCGAGATCATGAAGACTTCTTTACCTTTCAGCTTGAATTCTTCTCTCTTTAATTTCTCTTCAAATCCGAAAAACCTCGCAGCGTTCTTCACGACCTTTTTCTTCTTCTTTCTGCTATCCAGTCTCTCGTATGGCTGCGACATTTTCAAAGCTCCATATTCCTTATTCTCTCTCTCATTGCCTTGATGACCTTGCTCATGTCGTCTCCAATTCTGAAGTCCTCGACTGCGTTTATTATCACCTCTCTACCCTCAAACTCACTCTGAAACTCTTCTTCGCTGAAAACGACCTCCCCGTTTTCCGACAGCTCGTATCCATCCATGTGTTCCTCAAGCCCGACTATTCTATACTTTCTCCTTAGGAAGAACGGATAGTTCGAGTCGAAGAACTTCAACCTCGCCTTGCTCTCTCCGGCTATAAGAGATGTGTTTGCCGTGAGGGCGTTTATGTTTATGCCTATTTCACCCTTCCCAAGTTCAGCACTACACCCTCCAACTCTACTCACATATGTGTCGGCGATAACCTCCACCGGGTAGAGGTACAAGCTCGCACCCCCGTCTTACCGGACACTTCTTGAAGATTTTTCAGAATATATTATTTTTGGGTGAATCTAGTGGAACGCTAACCGCAGTTTAGTGAAGAAAAATTAGTAACGATTTTTCGTTACTTTTATTGCCACACTGCAACTGGGTGGATATTAGAAAACTCAGTTCGGTTGGGGAGGTTTATAGTGAGAAAAGGAAAGCTGAAAAGCTCAGGCCTACCACAGACCTCATGGAAAACGCTTCGTGGAAGGGAGCTTGGAAGGGCATAAGCTTTGGTCTCGCATCCGGAGTTATCACGACCCTTGGAATGATGGTGGGAATAGACGCAACGACTAACTCCAAGCTTGCAGTTCTCGCTTCCATACTTGCCATAGCCATAGCCGATTCGTTTTCGGATTCTGTTGGCATTCACATTTCGGAGGAGAGTGAGGGTAAGAATCCCAAGGAGGTCTGGACAGCAACACTGTTCACGCTAATCTCGAAGTTCACGTTTGCTATGAGCTTCACAATTCCAGTACTTCTCCTCGACCTGAGCGAGGCAATAGTTGCGAGCGTCCTCTGGGGGTTTGCACTGATAGCGGGTTTCAGTTACTTCAACGCGAGACAGAACAGGAGAAATCCGGCAAAGGAGGTAGCTGAAAATACGGGCATAGCGATGGCAGTAATTACTGTAACTTACATTGCTGGGAAGACACTTGCAAGGCTCTACTGAAGGAGCAGAAACCATCGCACGAACACTCCACCTGAATCGTTGTGTGATTTATGCCCTTCTCCTTTAATAGTTCCTCTACGTTCCTCCTGACTTCATCGGCTTCTCTCAGCTTTAACTCGCAGTCGAGCTTCAGATGGCACTCGAAGTGAACTCCAAACTCGTCGAGCTGCCAGATGTGCACGTGGTGAACGTTTTTTACTCCCGGTACGTTCTCTATTTCTCTGATTACTTCTTCGACCTTCACGTGCTCTGGTGGTAGCTGCATGAGGATGCTGACACTCTTCTTTGCGACTTTCAGGCTGTGTAAGAGCATGTGCACCGCTATAACTCCGGCTACTGCTGCATCTACCCAGTACGCACCGAAGGATGCTGCAAAACCTGCAGCTACTATGGCCGAGGAGAGAACACAATCTATCAACAGGTGGAGCCTGACAGCTTTTGCGTTCAGACTTGGATCCTTTCTGAGAACTGCGTATCCAGTTAGGTTAGCAGGAACTGCGAAAGAGGCCGCTAATACCATATAGCTTCCAGCTACTCTCGCAACCCTGAGCCGGGACACTATCGTTACTGCCGCTAGTGCTACTATTGCAGAGTTGAATAGGGCCGTCAGCGTTTCTGCTCTTGTGTACCTGTAGCTGCTTCTCTTTGGTTCAATGGACGAAACGACAGAGGCGAGGGTCGCAACCGCTATGCAGAGAGAGTCACAGGCGTTGTGAACGAACTCGGCGAAGAGAGCGGAGCTACTAGAAATTAAGTAGTAATGGTACATCACTGCGGCGATAAGAGCGTTCAATGCCGCAGCAAAAGCGAACTTGCCCACTCTCACACTGGCACTCAAACTACCACCAGCCAAGTTCCTGCTATCTCTTTTGAAGTTATTAGCGTTTCTGTCGTCTCTTCTCTTCGCCGACAGTCTAAGTAACTGCAAAAAATTTAGAAAATAGTAGCGAGTTAGTACTCTGGGGGCTTTGTCCCTATTACGACTTTCTTTCCCGTTTCTTCTTCTATGTCCTTCGCGAGCTTTTCGATGTCTATCCTGCAGTATCCCGTCTTCACAGCCTTGACTATGCAAGAAGCTATGAAGACGACATCGTAGTCAACACCTATCTGCTTCAAAACGAGGTCGAGGTTGTTCAGCTTTGGAATCACTAAGCCCGGACAGCCACCACAGCTTGTCCATGCGACTATTTGTACTTCATCAAACTCCCCGAACTTTCCTGCCTTGTCTGCTATTGCCTTGAAGCACCTCGCACAACCCTTGCATATCGTGTCTCTGATCTTTTCACAACAAACGATAACGGCTTTGACCATGTTTTTTCTTACCTCATTTTTTATTTAATCTTTTTCCTGGTTTAAAGATTAAACTAAAAACGGATAAGATTGGAAAAGTATATATGTTCCACCAAAGACCTCGCGTTATGCCTTCGTTGATACTCATAGCAGCGGTGGCCTTTGTAACGGCGTTCGTGTTTGGACTGGGCGGTCTCGGCTCGGCAGTAGCCTTAATTCCGATACTCGTCTTCATAGGCGTACCTTTTCCAATAGCCAGATCGACTGGCCTGTTTACGAACTTCATATCAACAGCCTCTATAACCGTTCACAACGTGAAGCACGGGAAGGTTAACTACAGGTTAGCTCTACCTGTGGTTGTGACCTCCATACTTTTCGCTCCTGTAGGCGCCTACGTCTCGTTTGCCGTACCGGAGAAGGTAGTTGGAATTGCTTTCACGGCTTTCCTGTTTTTCGCAGGGACAATGGTGTTTATTCCAAAAAAGAGGGAAAGCTACAGGAACGATAGCCCTATTCTCGTTCCTGCCATAGTCGGAGCTCTCGCCGGCTTTGTTTCCGGACTGCTGGGAATTGGGGGAGGGGGCCTAATCTCTCCGATGCTGATACTTTACGGCTTTGACCCCAAGGTAATAACGACCGTGACAGCGTTAAGCGTACCCTTCAGCTCGTTTACGAGCTTCCTCGCTTACTGGAAGCTTGGAGGTGTTAACTGGCCACTCATATTATCTGCAGCGATACCTGCCGTTTTCGCAGGCTACTCGGCTGGTTACGTCACTCACCGCTATTTGAAACCACAGCACGTTAAGAAAATACTTGGAATAATCTTCTACATCCTTGCAATAAAGTTCGCAATGAAGTTTTTATAATGTGTAATTTTTCCTTTACGTTTGCTGGAAATGGGAAAATTCGTTAGGAAAACTCCAAATACTGCCCGTTAAACTGCATGGCGATGAATAAGGAAAGCAATATGGCTGACATGGTAGTCACCCCTTGGGAGGTCGGTGGAGTAATTGACTACGGAAGGCTTCTGAAGGAGTTCGGAATAGAGCCTTTCAGCGAGGTAATTGAGGAGATCGAGAACCCGATGCACCTTATGAGGAGGGGAATAATTTTCGGACATAGGGATTACTTCAGAATAGTCCGGGCGATGAAGGAAGGAAAGCCTTGGGCCGTGATGTCGGGTTTCATGCCGTCAGGCTTGCCCCACTTCGGTCACAAAATGACCATGGATGAGATAGTATGGCATCAGAGGGCTGGAGGCTTCGCCCACGTCGCCATAGCTGATATGGAAGCTCATGCTGTGAGGGGTCTGAGCTGGGAGAAGGTAAGGGAAATAGGGGAGATGTATCTGAAAAGCATCGCGGCTCTTGGTCTCAAACCTGAAAGGGCCATCCTTTACTTCCAGTCCTCCTTTTCGGCTGTGAAGGACCTCGCGTTTGAGCTTTCGGCTGAGGTTAACTGGAGCGAGCTCAGGGCTATTTACGGCTTCACGCCGGAAACACCTCTTGCCAAGATGTTTGTAACATCTATCCAAGCAGCTGACATTCTGCACCCGCAACTTAAGGACTTTGGAGGACCCAAGCCGGTAGTCGTCCCGGTTGGTGCAGATCAAGATCCTCACATAAGGCTGACAAGAGACTTGGCTGCGAGAGTGAGTCTGTTCGCCTTCGAAAAATTGGAGGGTGGAGTAAGAATAAGGAGCAGAAAGGGAGGTGAGTATCTTAGAAAACTTGAAAAGGATCTTAGCTTTGAGTTCAGGAGCTACGCCGAGCACATAGACGTTTTTGGAGATTACGAGGAGATAGTCGAGTTTGTCAGGGAAAAGGAGGTTGAAATGGGAGGTTTTGCCTTCATTCCTCCGTCCTCGACGTACCACTGCTTTATCACGGGTCTCACGGGAGGAAAAATGTCGAGCAGCAAGCCTGAGAGTTACATATCTCTCTTCGACGAGCCCGAAGTTGCTGCAAAAAAAGTGAAGAGGGCAATAACAGGTGGGAGAGGGAGTGCTGAAGAGCAGAGAAGGCTTGGAGGAGAACCGGAAAAGTGTGCAGTCTTTGAACTCTTTTCTATCCACCTGATAGAAGACGACGGAGAACTTGAGGAGATAAGGAGCATGTGTAGGAACGGGGAACTTCTCTGCGGAGAGTGCAAAAAGAGAGCCTCTCAGATGGTGGAGGAGCTCCTGAAGGACTTTCGGGAGAGAGTTGATGCCGTAAACTTGGATGACTACGAGGTTGTGTGGAGATAACTTTCGTTCGTTTTTATGTCTTCTTCTACGAGTTTTACGATGTCTTCTACTCCCAAGTCTTTGGACACCTCCACATGCTTCACGACTATCCCCATGTTTTTTAAGTGACTCTTTGCCCCTTCTCCAACTCTGCTGAGAACTACGCAGTCAACCCCAGCGTGCTTGAGCATTTCCGCTATGAGGTACCCCTTCCTTCTTTCCGCTTTACTATACTCGTTTACTATTTTCACCCTGCTCTTCTTCTTGATATCGAAGATTTCGAAGTACGGAGCATTCAGGTCTCCTGTGTAATTTCCTTCCTCGTCTACAGGTACAGCTACTTTTCTTACGCTTCTGCTCACCCTCACTACGGGTATGATCGACCTTATTTCTGGCATTTCTTTCTTTATGTCTTCTATTCTCTTTATTATAGCTTCAATCTCTTCTGCGCTCGTTCCAGGACTGACAGTAAAGTGAACTTCCACTATCTTATTCCTCCATGTTCCTCTCACTCCAACGAAATCGACTTTTTCTATACCTCTGATTCCCTCCACGTAGCTCGTTATCCTGAAAGCTGTCTCGGCATCTACTCTATCCATCAGCACATCTATTGCGTTCTTCAGAATCTCTCCACCTATCTGCATTATCAACACGGATATTGCCATCGCTACAACTGCGTCAGCCCACCAGTAGCCAAAGTAAACGAGTAAAAAGCCGACAACGACTGCTAAGCTTGCTATGACGTCCGTTCTCGAATGCTTCCCCTCTGCGATCAGAGAACTGGACTTCGTCTTCATTCCGACATGTATCTTATACCTCGCGAGCACCTCGTTTACGACAGCTGAAAACAGGGCTGCTGCGAGAGCGTATGTTTCAAACTCCGGTGCTTTTCCAGATATCAGCTCGTGAACTGCGTCGTACATTATTAGTAGAGCTGTGGCGAGGATTACTGCCCCAACTCCGAGCTCTGCCAAACTTTCAGCCTTAAAGTGCCCGTACGGGTGCTCTTCGTCTGGAGGCCTATCGGCTATCTTTATTCCTATCCAAACAAGGGCCGAGCTGAGTATGTCTATAAGAGAGTGTATAGCATCCGCCACCAGAGCGGTGCTATTGGCAGCAACTCCTGCAACGCCTTTGACGATTGTGAGCACGACATTTGCGAGAACGGAAATTTTACCGGCTTTTATCGCCTCGTCAACACTTTCCATGTTACGATTTGTTTGAATTATTATTTAAGCGTTATCAGTTTTAGGGTTGCCCAAAGTCGTTTTGACCATTCCGAACCCCATGTCGGTCATTTTTCCAAATCCAGTCGTGTAACCAATTCTAAGCAGGTTTTCACTTCCCTCCGCATTGAACACCATGAGGTACGCTCTGAGGTATCCCCAGTCGAGTTTTATTCTGACTGGTTTTAGCTTCAAAATTCGAGCTTTAAACGACATTCCATCAGCACTCTCTCCAGTTAAAAGTTCGAATCTCTTTTTTAATTCTTTAAAAATGTCTTTCGTAAAAGTCTCCTCAAAGTCTGGTCTTTTGAAGTTCGTTCCTGCGTTTATTGGAGAGAGCGTAACGAACTTTTCCCGGCTGGAGATCCTGCTTTCCCTTATTATCTCGACTCCTGAAACCTCGAGAACGACATCCCTGATGGACACCTCTTCCAGCTCGACGAGCCCCTCTACTAGGGACTTGCAAACCTCGTTGCTCGCAGACGAGAAGAAGAAGTGAAGCTGGTTTGTGAGCAGCTTCATCCCCTCCCTCGTTATCCTGAACATTCTATTCTTGACCAGCAGCCTGCTGAATGTGTACAGTTCTGAGGAAGGGTCCGAGAAAATTTCGGGGTTTGAAGTGCGTATGGCTTCTCTAATCACTCTAGAAAGGTCCCGACAGTGGTTAAAGTCCACTATCTCTCCTTTTTTTGCTAACAGAGAAACTTTAATTCGCACATATACACTTTAGTTAGAGGATATATAACGTTTCCGATTAATCTTTGAGATTGACGATCGATTTGTCGATTGGTTTATCAGCTTTCATCTAGAACCGTTTGCATGACCCTCATTTTCGAGCCCGTGAAGTTGGAACATCCGGTATCTACGGGCTTCAGTCTGAAGAACTTGGCTAGACTTCTTTCGAGGAACGCGAGATGTGGGGACATCGTAATAGTTTCGAGCAAGGTCATCTCTTACTGCGAGGGTAGACTCGTTGACCTTTCAGAAGTAGAACCCTCTGAGAGAGCAATAGAGATCGGGAGGAAGTACGGACTGGATGAAAAAGTGGCCGAACTCGTTCTGAGGGAAGCGGATAAAGTTCTCGGCGGTTGTTGTGGATTTTTACTGACCCTGAAGTTCGGCATTCTGTGCCCGAACGCCGGGATAGACTTTTCTAATGCCCCCAATGGTTTTGCAGTTCTGTACCCCAGAGATCCCGTGAAGTCCGCGAAAACTTTGCGGAAGGAACTCGAGAAGATTGTGGGAAAAGTTGGGGTTGTGATTTCCGACAGCAGGATTCTTCCGCTCAGAAGGGGTGTGAGTGGGATTGCTATCGCTGCCTGTGGCTTTGAGGCAATCGTCGACGAGAGAGGGAGGAGAGATGTATTCGGCAGGGAGCTGAAGTCAACTTTCAGGAACATTGCAGACATGCTTGCCTCAGCCTCTCAACTACTCATGGGTGAGGCCGACGAGCTCGTGCCTGCGGTCTTGGCGAGGGGGCTGAAGGTTAGGTTTGTTGACGAGTGTCCTGACCTTTCAGTTCCGCTTCGCGAGTGTCTCTATAGAGACCTTTTTCAAGATTCGTAGCTTTCTGTTTTCTTTTTAGGCTTTCACCCTTTTCTCCACTTGGCTTCAATCCCGCACCCCTTATTTGCTCCTTAATTTCGTTCAGCCAGCTTTCGGGATCTTGAAAGAAGCAGACCTTCCCGGGGTATATTCTGTAGAGTCTCCTGTACTTCTCCGGCGTCACGTTTCCCATCACTACGTTCGCACCGCACCTGAATACAAGGTGAGCTTTGTCTTCTCCTAATACCGTTCTGACAGCCGTAGTGGCGGGTATGTGCGCATTCTTTGTCAGTATTCTCGAGAGTGCTATCGTTCTGAGGGTGAGCATAACATCCCCTGGAGGGAAGCGCTCGAGAGGCGTTCCTGGACAGGGTATGAAGGGACCTATTCCGAGCATGTCGAAGTCCCACTCTGCGAACATCAGAACATCCTTCACGAGGTCATCAACGCTTTGTCCGGGCAGACCCACTATGTTGCCCGATCCGACCTCGTATCCTAAGACCATGAGATTTTGAAGGCATTCGAGTCTTCTCTCCAGACTCCTACCCGTGAGCCTGTAAAAGAGCTCAGAGTTGGAAGTTTCATGTTTTAGGAGGTACCTGTCCGCTCCAGCAAGTCTATATTCGAGGTACTGTTCAAAGCTCTTTTCGCCAACAGATAAAACGACGGCCAATTTCGTCGTTTCTTTTATCTCTCTTACGATCTCCGGGATTTTACTGTCATAGAGAGTATTCTCTCCTGACTGCAAAACTACTGTTCCGTAGCCGAGGTCTTCGGCGTAGTGAGCACACTTCACTATCTCCTCCACACTCATTGCGTATCTCCTGACGTTTGCACTTCTCCTTATCCCGCAGTACTTGCAGTCGTTCCTGCAAACGTTCGAGAACTCCACGATCGCTCTGAGGTATATCTTCTTTCCCGTGTACCTTTCTCTGACTTTGTCGGCTATCCTGAACAGCTCTTCGTCGTCCACTCCGAGCAAGTAGTCTCTGATCTCGCTAGGGAGCAAAGTTTCCATAGTTTCGTTCTGAGTTTTTCGATATATAATTTTAAATATTCTTACCACTCTTGAAGATAGTAGCAAAAATTATAAATTTTATCTGGTTTCGTGTTAAATTTAGGAAACGAACGGGGGTGGTGTAGCTGGTTGAAAAAATTAGAACTTTTTCGCCCAGTTCGGTTAAGCTTTCGGGACTAAAAACATACAGGGAGGGCGAAATTGCTGGAATAGTGAGGGTTTCAGAAAGGTGCGTTGGCTGTGACACTTGCAGAACACAATGTCCTACTGGAGCGATGCAGGGAGAGATAGGGGTTAGGCACTCGATAGATTACGACATGTGCATTAACTGTGGCCAGTGCCTGATTAACTGCCCTTTCGGTGCAATAGAGCAGATGAGCTTTCTTGAGGATGTGATGGAGAAACTGAACGGTGGGTGGACAGTCGTCGCAATAGTCGCTCCCGCCGTCAGGGTTGCCATAGCCGAGGAATTCGGAAAACCACCGGGGACACTTACGGTAGCGAGACTTCACGCCGCTTTGAAGAAGGCAGGGTTTAAGGTTTACGAGAACAACTTTGCTGCAGATCAGACGATAATGGAGGAGGGAACGGAACTCATAGGAAGAGTAGCTTACTGGGAGCTCGGACTGAAGGAAATAGAGTTCGAGATAACAGACAGCTATCCCGGCAGCTGGAGGAAGAAAGTTCGATTGGAGTTGAAGGAGTTCGAGAACAGACCTCTACCTCAGTTCACCTCGTGCTGTCCCGCGTGGGTCAGGTACGCTGAACTTTACTACCCAGAGATACTGCCTCACATTTCAAGCTGCAAGTCTCCACAGCAGATGGCGGGGCCAACAGCTAAAACGTATGGGGCTCTGAAGGTCTGGAAAGTTTCGCCCGAGAAAGTTTACACTGTTGGTGTTATGCCCTGCACAGCAAAAATATACGAGGCGTCTAGGCCGGAATTCAACAGTGCGTGGAGGTGGCTCAGGGAGAAGGGGCTTATACCAGAAAGTGTCCCGCCTTTTAGAGACGTTGACGCGGTTTTGACAACTAGAGACTTGGCCGAACTCTTCAGGAGGAAGGGAATAAACCCACTCGAGTTCTCTGAAAACGAAAATCCAGAGGACTTCGAGTGGTACAGCGGTGGTGGAACTATTTTCGGGACCAGTGGAGGAGTTATGGAGGCTGCGATGAGGTTTGCTTGGAGTGTCCTCTCAGGCCAGGAGCCTCCTGCAACGAGCGAAGAATGGGACTTCGTGAAAGTGAGAGGTTATACTTACCCGAGAGTTCACGCAAGCGTGACGATTCCGCTTAAGAAGGAGCTAAGAAAGGAAACTGGAATCGACGAGGTAACGCTGAATGTCTGCGTGGTAAACGGAATAGGGTTTGGAGGCATGCACATTAAGCCTGTTATAGAGGAAGTCCTTGCAGGCACGAGTAGGTATCACTTCATCGAGGTAATGACGTGCCCTGGAGGCTGCTTAAACGGAGGTGGACAGCCCGTGGAGCCGATGGGAACTTCTTGGATAGATCCCGTTCTTCCTCTTCCACTGTGAGGTGATCGGCGTGAGATGGTTCATCGAAAAACCCGCAAGTCTTAGAATAACGAGGAGAGGACTTTTGAAAGTTTTCGGAGTTACCGTGGCAGCTTTAGCTGTTGGAGCGTACAAGGTGACCGATCTTTTTGTTCACAGAAACAGGTACATAAAGATGCGGCAGAGCGGCCAGTACAAAGACGACGAGAGGGTTAGAAAGACTTACAGCTTGGCTGCAAGTCAACAGAACCCGATGATAAAGAGGTTTTACGACGAGTTTGCAGGTCAGCCTTTTGGGGAGGTCAGCGAATCTCTACTTCACACGAAATACTTCAGGAGGACGGGGTGATTCTCGTGAAAGGAGTCGTTCTAAGGCATCCTCTTTCGAGCAGGATAATGCACTTCGTGAACATGGTCTGCTGGTACATCCTCTTTCTGACAGGGGCTGCTGTTTACTTTAGGCTCGTTAGCGGTGCAGAGGCTGCTATGCTTATGAATGTTCACATTCTTGCTGGACTCGTGCTTACGGTGACAGTCGTTTCCTACTTGCTTATAGCTCCGGACAGAGTCTTTCTCTTCCTACAGGAGGTGCTCAACTGGGACAGAGACACGCTGGCTTGGTGGAAGAACTTTGGCGGGTATCCGTACAGGTTTCTGAAAGGTACGAAGCTCTACAAGTACTTGGAGAGGTTCTGGTTCGCGAAGCCTGGTGCTCCTCCACAAAGCAAGTACAACGCTGGACAGAAACTCCTTGGGATAACTGTGGTTTTCAGCCTTGCAGTCCTCGGGCTGACTGGGTGGATGTTGTTCTTCTTCAGGCAGGCTCTTGGAAAAGACGGAGTCTGGTTATTCTTCAACGCCCACGTGTGGATAGCAATTCTGGTGACACTCTTCGTCACGTTCGTGCATGTGCCCCTCGTTGTAATCAATTGGCCTGACTTCGTTTCGATGTTCAGGATTGGCAGCGGTACAGTGCCTGTGGAGTGGGCAATCGAGCACAATCCCAAGTGGTTCGAGAGAGATGTCGTGGAAGTCGTGGAGTCTAGGAAGGACTAAAAAGAATTTGAAAAAGGGGTTGAAACTCATTCAATGTTATTCGATTTTCTATTTTTTTGTCTTACTGAGTAATACTAAACAAGCCTAAAACGGAGAAAATTTAATAAGCTATTTGCAGGTATTGATATGGAAGGTGTTGAACATGGAGGTTCTTGTGAACTCTTGGATTGACTCGCTCCCTCGCAGGCTGAGAGAGTGGATGGAGGAGAGACTCGAACCCGAAGACGACTACGGACGCTACATGGAAGGAGGAGACTTTATCGATGAGGAGTTTATCCAGAGAACTCTCAAGGAGTGTAGAGATCCGTCTCCTGGGGAGGTTCGGAGAATTATAGATAAGGCCGTCTGCGATAAAGAGTGCCTCGAGCCGGAGGAGACCGCTACCTTGCTCAACGTTAGGGACGAAGAACTTTGGAAGGAGATGTTCGAGGCTGCCGGGGAGATTAAAAGGGCAGTATACGATAATAGAATCGTTACGTTTGCTCCTCTGTACTGCTCCAACCTGTGTGTGAACAACTGTCTGTACTGCGGATTCAGGAGGGACAACAGGGTCGTCAGGAAGAGGCTAAATCCTGAAGAGGTTAGGGCAGAGGCAGAGAGACTCGCTGCAATGGGTCACAAGAGGTTGATAACTTCTTACGGAGAGTTTCCCGGTTTATCTGACGCGAACTACGTAGCCGATACGCTCAGAGAGATCTACAGCGTGAAAGTTAGGGCGAGAAAGGGGTGGGGAGAGATAAGGAGAGTAAACGTAAACGCGGCACCAATGACGATAGGAGAACTAGAGATGCTAAGGGAGATAGGAATAGGGACATTTCAGGTCTTCCAGGAGACGTACCATCATGAGACTTACGCGAGAGTTCATCCGGGGGACACGATAAAGGGCAACTATCACTGGAGGCTTTACTGCATGCACAGGGCTTTGGAAGCTGGGGTTGACGACGTAGGTATAGGAGTCCTGCTTGGCCTCTATGACTGGCGTTTCGAAGTCATGGCTCTCCTTCTGCACTCAAGGGAGCTTGAGGAGAGGTATGGCATCGGTCCGCACACGATATCCTTCCCGAGGCTCAGGCCTGCTGCGAACACACCTTTCGTGCAGAAAGCCGAGTACAAGGTTTCGGATGAGGACTTCAAAAAGTTCATAACCGTCGTTAGGCTCTCCGTTCCGTACACGGGGATGATTCTAACAGCTAGAGAGCCTGAGTACGTCAGGAGAGAAGTTCTTTCTCTTGGTATAACTCAGACTGACTTTGGATCGAGAATAGGAATTGGTGCTTACAGCGAGAGTTATACGGAGCAGGAACTCGAAAGGCAGCAGTTCGAGCTTGGAGACACTAGAAGTCTCGACGAGGGAATTAAGTGGCTCGCGGAAATGGGGTACATAGTTTCTTTCTGCACAGCAGGCTACAGGTGTGGCAGAACGGGTAAGAGAATAATGAAGTTGCTGAAAACGGGCAAGGAGAGAATATTCTGCAAGCTGAACGCCGTTTTGACTTACAAGGAGTACCTCGAGGACTTCGCAAGCGAGGAAACAAGGAAAGTTGGAGAAAAAATAGTAGAAAAGGAGATGAAAGAACTGAAAGAGCTAGTTCCTGAGAAAGTTTACGAGAGGTTTGAAGATTACCTGAAAAGGATCGAGAATGGCGAGAGAGATTTGTACTTCTAATTTCAACACGAAGCTCGAAGCTCTGGCGAGAGAAGTAAAGGAGAAGTTTGACGTTGGAGTGTGGTTTGCAGAAGTCTTGGGGAAAAGGTGGTCTTTCATTGCAGGAGAGAAGAGCGAAGAACTATTTTTTCCTCCCAAAAAAATTCTGCTTTATAGTAACCTTGGCGTGGTCGTGGAGTGCGAGGACGAGGAAATAGTGGATGAGATAGTTAACTTTCTAGCTTTACGTCTGAAAGATGCAGGAATTTCTGGGAGGCGAAATTTGTGAGTGTGATTGGTCCGGGTGGCTACTTAAGCACACCCCGTTCGATGAGGTTACACATCGGAATTTTTGGCCGAACCAACGCCGGAAAATCGACGCTGATCAACGCTCTAACAAATCAGGAGGTCTCCATAGTTTCTTCCAAACCCGGAACCACGACCGATCCTGTGTTTTTCGATGTCGACATTGGAATACCTGTGACGTTCATAGATACCGCAGGTCTGGGAGACTTCAGCGAACTTGGAGCAGAGAGAGTCAGAAAAACTCTCGATCTACTAGGCATAGTCGATGTTGCTGTGCTCGTCGTTGATGCTACCGAGGGTTTTGGCGAATTCGAAAAAAACCTCGTCGACCTTTTCGTCGAAAACGACATCAGGTTTCTCGTGGCAGTTAATAAGGTCGACCTAAACCCGAACTTCAAGCTTAACCTGCAAGTTGGAGCGAGAGTCGTTAAGGTGAGTGCTAAGTACCGTCAAAATTTAGACGAACTCATTCACAGTATCCTCAGAATAGCTCCCGACTTCGATACCACTCAGTTTCTTGATGATTTAGTAAGAAAAGGAGAGTTAGCTGTTCTGAATATACCAATAGACCTCGGAGCTCCGAAGGGTAGGTTGATATACCCTCAGGTACAAGCGATAAGGAACATTCTCGATGTGGGGGCAAGCTGCGTTATAGTTAAGGAGAGAGAGCTCAAGTGGGCTCTTGATGGGCTGAAGAAGAAACCTAATATTGTGATTACGGACTCTCATGCCTTCACGAGGGCCGCAGCGGACACACCAAAAGACGTGAGGCTCACGAGCTTCTCCATACTTGAGGCGAGGTTCAGGACTGGTGACCTTCCGGAGCTCATAAGAGGTCTGGGTCAGATAAGGAAGTTGAAGCCAGGCGACAGAGTTCTTGTAGCTGAGGCATGCACACACCATCCATCTCCCGACGATATAGGTAGAGTGAAGATTCCTAGGTGGATCAGAAACATCGCTGGAGACGTTAAGTTCGACCACGTCATGGGGGGAAGTTTTCCTTCCGATCCCACTGTCCTCTCAAGATATAGTCTGATAATCCACTGCGGAGCCTGCACGCTCACGAGGAGGCACATGAGGTACAGGATGAACTTGGCGAGGAGGGCGGGAGTGCCTATAACAAACTACGGGCTCGTGATAGCGTACGTTCACGGTATACTACCAAGGGCGATAGAGATGTTTCCCGAGGCCATGGAAACGTGGAGGGAGGTTTTCGGTGACTAGCAACAGTAAAAAGGAAACCGATCTTGGAAAACTTTACGAACTCCTGCTCTTCCACGAGTGCTTTCTGAGTAGGAGCCTTCCACTAATAGCGAGTGAGAACGTCACGAGTATGGCTGTCAGAGCAGTTATGTTTAGTGATGTGCAGCACAGGTACGCTGAGGGAAGGCCAGGGGAGAGAGTTTACTCTGGGTGTGAGTACGTGGACAGGGTGGAGCTTGAAGCTGTGAGGCTAGCAAAGAAACTCTTTGGAGCTGAGCATGTTAATGTCCAGCCAACTTCTGGGAGCGTCGCCAACCTCTCCGTTTACTTCTGCCTCACGA
>JAMOMT010000159.1 GCA_027066965.1 Archaeoglobaceae archaeon | reverse complement strand
CGAAGCAGCTTGTTGACGTTGGAGATGCGTTCTACCTCTATAAGTTCGCTGCTAAGAACATAGCTGCAATGTACGGGATGATTGCAACCTTCATGCCAAAGCCACTCTACCTCGACAACGCGAGCGGTATGCACACACACCAGTCCCTCTGGAAGGGAGAACCTTTCAAGGGCGAGGCTCTCTTTGCTGACCCTGACGATGAGTTCATGCTCAGCCAGACTGGTAGGTATTACATCGGAGGTTTGCTCGAGCACGCGAAGGCTCTTACCGCTTTGTGCGCCCCAACAGTGAACTCCTACAAGAGGCTTGTTCCAGGATTCGAGGCTCCAATCTACATCTGCTGGAGCCCGAGGAACAGGTCCGCTCTCGTAAGAGTTCCAATGTACCTGAAGAAGCCAGAGGCAATCAGGTGCGAGTACAGAGGTGCTGACCCGAGCTGCAACCCGTACCTTGCGTTCTCTGCGATGCTCGCAGCAGGTCTGGACGGCATAAAGAAGAAGATCGATCCCGGCGATCCGCTGATGAAGGATGTCTACGAGCTGAGCGAGAAGGAGAAGAGAGAGTTTGGAGTCGGAGAACTACCAACGACGCTGAGAGACGCAATAGAGTGCCTGCAGAGCGACGAAGTAATACAGAAAGTGCTTGGAAGTCACATCTACGACGCTTTCGTGGAAATCAAGACGAACGAGTGGAACCAGTACTGCTTGTATGTCACACCTTGGGAGTTCATGAAGTACCTTGACATTTGATTTCTTTTCTTTTAATTTGTTTTCTGATTGTTTCTGGTTGGGTTTTGAAGTTTGAGTCGTGTAGCCTTGGGTTTTAGCGGATGGCTGAAATCGAGCAAATTGCGTAACTCTAATCTCTCATCATTCTAATAGAAAAGTTTAAAAGGTGGTGACCATACTATCTTAAGCCTTGTGGCTTTTCTAAGCTGCTCAGCAGCTTTCAGCAATTCAGAGGTGAACCGATCATGTTTGGAATGGAAGGTACGGGTCAGATGTATGGAGACATGGTGTTCAAGGGAACCACCACTGTCGGTCTGATATGCAAGGACGGAGTCGTGTTAGCAACGGAAAAGAGAGCTACGATGGGAAACTACATAGCGAGCAGGAGAGCGAAGAAGATCTACCAGATAGCCGACAGAGTTGCCATGACTACCGCTGGAAGTGTTGGTGACGCTCAATTCCTCGCGAGGCTGATAAAGGTCGAGAACAACCTGTACGAGATAAGGAAGGAGGAGAAGCCAACTGTGAAGGCAATAGCTACGATGGTTTCAAACCTCCTCAACTCCTATAGGTACTTCCCATACCTCGTTCAGCTCCTTATAGGTGGAGTTGACAGGAGAGGGCCGAGTATTTACTCCATAGACCCGATAGGCGGTGCAATAGAGGAGAAGGATATAGTCGCCACTGGCTCGGGAAGTCCTACAGCTTACGGAGTGCTCGAGGATAGGTACAGTAGGGACATGAGTGTTGACGAGGGCGTAGAGATAGCTGTCAGAGCCATAGCGTCCGCAATGAAGAGGGATTCGGCCTCGGGAGATGGTATAGATGTCGTTAAGATTACTAGGGATGAGTATGTTCAGCTCGAGGCTGAGGAGATAGATGAGATAATCAGGAAGTTCAGAAAGTAACTTTCTGTTCTGCTTTTTCACTTTTCGACGTTTGAGTTAGCCAGCGCTGTTAGAGGTGATACGATGCCGAACAGACTTGACGAGCTAAAGAAGAAAGTAAAGGCTCTAATTCCAAAGAATGTCAAGGTCAAAGATGTTGACATTGAAGGGCCTGTGGTTGTAATTTATGTTGAGAACCCTCAGGAGTTTGCGGAGAGCGGGGACATAATAAAGATGCTTGCAAAGGATCTGAGAAAAAGAATAACCGTAAGGCCAGATCCGAAGAGCCTTAAGCCTCCTGAGGAGGCAAAGGAGATTATAAAGCAGATTGTGCCAGAGGATGCGAAGATAACGAACTTCTTCTTCGACGAGGAGAATGGAGAGGTCATAATTGAGGCAGAGAAACCTGGAGTAGTAATTGGAAAGCAGGGATCCACTCTGAGAGAGATAATGAAGGCAGTGGGCTGGAGTCCGAAGCCGGTGAGGACTCCACCAATAAAGTCCAAGACGATAGAGGACATAAGGAACTACCTGCTGAGCGTGAAGGAGGAGAGGCGAAAAATTCTGAGAAGGATCGGAGAAAGAATACACAGGGGTTGCCTTTACGAGGACAAGTGGGTCAGGGTAACGTTCCTCGGTGGATCGAGGGAAGTTGGAAGGAGCTGCTACCTCCTTCAAACCCCCGAAAGCAGGATAATGATTGACTGTGGAGTCAATGTGAGCAACATACAGACATCTCCTTACCTTTACGTGCCAGAGGTTCAACCTCTCGACATGATAGATGCTGTCGTAATTACTCATGCACACCTTGACCACTGCGGGCTTGTGCCCTATCTTTACCGCTACGGCTACAAAGGTCCGATTTACCTCACAGCCCCAACGAGAGACCTGATGGTTCTCCTGCAAAAGGATTTCATAGAGGTGGCAGAGAGGGAGGGGATAAAACCGCCTTACGGTAGCAGAGATATAAGAGAGGCTTTGAAGCACACGATAACTCTCGACTACGGAGTTGTGACAGACATAAGTCCAGACGTGAGGTTAACTTTCTACAACGCCGGACACATACTTGGTTCTGCTATAGCTCACTTCCACGTTGGGGAGGGTCTTTACAACATAGCGTTTACTGGAGATTTCAAGTTCGAGAGAACTAGGCTCTTCGACAAAGCTGCTACTAACTTCCCCCGTTTAGAGGCACTCGTCATGGAAGCTACGTACGGAGGGAGTCAGGATATCCAGCCGTCGAGGAAAGAAGCTGAGGAGAGGCTGATAGCAGTTATAAACGAGACAATAAAGAGAGGAGGAAAGGTTCTCATACCGACCTTCGCCGTTGGTAGGAGCCAGGAAGTGATGATAGTTCTTGAAGAAGCGATAAGGGAGAAGAAGCTTGAGAAGGAAATCACCGTTTACCTCGACGGGATGATACACGAGGCAACGGCAATACACACGGCCTATCCGGAGTACCTAAACTCTTACCTTAGAGACCTCATATTCCATCAAGGTTTGAACCCGTTCATAAGCGACAGCTTCGTCAATGTCGACTCGCAGAGCAAGAGGGAGGAAGTAATAAACGACCAATCTCCTGCAGTAATTCTCGCTACTTCAGGCATGCTCAATGGAGGGCCGGTGATGGAGTACTTCAGGTACCTCGCGGAGGACGAGAAGAACACGATAGTCTTCGTCGGTTATCAGGCCGAGGGGACTCTTGGTAGGAGAATTCAGAAAGGGTGGAAGGAAGTACCGTTTACAGTGGACGGCAGGAGGGAGGTCGTGAAAGTGAACATGCAAGTTGAGACAGTCGATGGATTCTCCGGCCACTCCGACAGGAGGCAGCTCATGGGTTACATTAAGGCTCTCAGCTCGAAACCTGAAAAGGTCGTTACGATACACGGAGAGGAAAGCAAGTGCGTCGATCTCGCATCGAGCATATATAAGGCGTACAGGATAGAGACGAGAGCTCCTTACAACCTCGAGACGATAAGGTTCATTTGAGAGGAGAACATGGTAAAAGTTCTGGCAGTTTCAGGAAACTCGAATTCTGGTAAAACGACACTCATAGAGATGATGGTGGAGGAGCTTAGGAGGAGAGGACTGAGAGTACTTACCGTTAAGCACGGGAGGCACTTTGACTTTGGTAGTCTGGATTTGGAAACTAGCGAAGGAATAAAGATCGGAGAAAAGCACAAAAAAGACACTGAAAGACTCTGGAATGTGGGAGCTGATGTTGCATTTCTGTCTGAGAACTTTACGTTTCTTGCTTTGAGGAGGGAACTGAGTATAGAGGAGCTGTGTAGCGTTTCAAAGGTTGACATCGTTTTGGTGGAGGGGTTCAGAAACGAGAACGTGAGGAAGGTGGTTATACTCGATGAAACATCTAAAGTTGAGGACTTTAAGGGAGAGATTTTGGCCGTGCTGAGAAAGGAGGATGTTCTCTCTCGTAAGGTTGACGTGAAAAAGCTAGTGGAAGATGTGCTTCGAGGGTAAATTTAATATTGCTCTTGCTCGCTGCCATGACTGAAGCCGCCGTGGCTTAGCTGGCAGAGCGGGTGATTCGTAATCACCAGGTCCCGGGTTCAAATCCCGGCGGCGGCTTTAGGTTTTTGTTGTTTAAATTTTCCTTTGTTCTTTATTTCCAATTTCGTTTAAATCAGTTGTCGTTGGATTCTCGGAAAAGTCTACGCAGTCATGAAGTAAGTCTGCTAACTCTTCGCTCACATTTTCCAGTTCCCACTTTGGCTATTGCGTCGGTTGCTATTTTACTGAAGCTCTTCGACTTCTCGGAGTTAAATTAATTATAGTATTGATCTATTGACTTACAAATATCTTTTAAAATGTCTACTTCTATATCCGCAGTGTTCCAGTATTATAATAACTTAACATAAAAGTCTCTTTAGGATAGCGAAGTAGGTCGTCTCCATCCCTTGGAACCCAAGGATACTTGTGAAAATTGGTTACATTCAAAACGCCGGGGGTGGGATTCGAACCCACGCGGGCAGAGCCCACACGCTCTCCAGGCGTGCGCCTTACCACTCGGCAACCCCGGCTTAAACAAGTGCTAGATGTTTCTTTATTTAACTTTAGCCCTTGCTGGTAGTAAAAAGAAATTAAAATTTTAAAAATTAGAATCTAAACTTTCTCAGCACCACGAGAGCGGAAAGGCCAAGAATAGTTGTTAAACCTCCAAATCCAGGTGTTTTTACCTCTTTTTTGCTTGTTGCCTTGTTTGCGGTTCTATTTACAGTGACTTTTGCTGAGGCATTTACCTCCTTTTTAGAACTAAAACCCGTTTCGTTCTCTGAAACACTTGCGTTATTTCTTTTTGTAGTGTTTTCCTTCATTTTCGTGACATTTGAGGTGCTCATGTTGACACTTGTTTTCCCTACCATTTTTGTTTCGTTTGCACTTTCATTTGCGCTAGTGTTAGAGCTCACGTTTGTGTTAAAGTTCACTTTAACAGGTACGATATTAAAGCTTATGTTTCCCGTAATGTCCATTGCCTTAACAACGACCTCGCACTTACCAATCCCCAGCTTATCAGTTGGTATGTTCAGTATCCATATACTTCCATTAATCCCTCCAAGCTCTCTCGAGTAGTGTATAGTATGCTGGCTTTTTACATCAACGTTAACCGTTGTTGTCCCGTACAATCCCTTGACTTCTATTTTTAACCTCGCGTAATCACCTATTGTTATATTTTTGCTTGGGTTCATCAGGGCTATTATCAGCTTTGGACTTCCAACTATCTTTATCTCGTGCGGTCCTGCATTCGTTGGAGCTGTTGGATTGGAGAGATCCCACGTTGGTAATCCATCAGTTCCAACTATTACCATCTTCCAGCAACCAGGATAAAGATTTGAAATTTCAAATTCGTTAGTAACCTCCCCCTTATTCAACCATCCAACAACTTTCTCTGTTCCGTCGTAAATGTTTATGAGTTTGACAATCACACCACCTTTTGAACTCTCATAGTTTGTGACTTGAATGCTAAAGTTTGTTCCCGCTCTGTATACTATTACATTTGGTCTTCCACTTTCGTAAGCAAGGGGAACTGTTAGAAACTGAACCTCGTAAATTGGCTTATGGGTAGTCGTGTTATAGTAGGTTAGGTCTATGTTCCCCGCGTTTAGCGCTGATACTGTTAAGGTAAACGTTGTTGCCGTCAGTAGAACCATTAGCACTAACATTGCTACTATAGCCACTCTCATATTGCAACATTACTGATTTTAGATTAAATATACCTTTCGAAAGATTTTTCATTTTCATGTTGTTTAATGGATAACCAATTATAACTGGGCACACCTTTATATGTTCCGCATTCAACGCTAAACCATGTCCAGTCACACTCATCCGAAGTACAGCTTGAGGTGCATAGAATGCGGTAGGGTTTACGAAAGGGAAGACGTTTACACATGCGAGTGCGGAGGTCTGCTTGAGGTAAGTGTAGACGAAGCAGAAATAGACTTCAAACTTGACGGTGTGCTGAAGGGAGTGTGGAAGTACTCCTGTCTTCTACCAGTAAAAATCCAGCCCGTAACTCTTAAGGAGGGCTCCACTCCACTCTACAGGTGCAACAGGATAGAGGAGGTTCTCAGGGAAAAGGGAGTTAAAGCAGAGGTTTACGTGAAGCACGAAGGGGCTAACCCATCTGGTTCTTTTAAGGACAGGGGAATGACCGTTGGTGTTAGCAAGGCGATAGAGCTCGGCAGAAAAGCCGTTGCGTGCGCCTCTACTGGCAATACATCTGCATCAATGGCAATGTACGCAGCTAAAGCTGGGATAAGGGCGTACGTACTGCTGCCAGCTGGAAAGGTCGCTCTTGGAAAGGTAGCTCAGGCTCTGATGCACGGAGCTAAGGTTATAGGAATAAAGGGCAACTTCGATCAGGCTTTGGCGATAGTGAGAGAGGTTTGCAGGATTGAGGGATTCTACCTCCTCAACTCCGTGAATCCGTTTAGACTTGAAGGGCAGAAGACGATAGCGTTTGAGATAGCGGACGAGATAGGCGTACCAGACAGGGTTGTTTTGCCAGTTGGAAACGCTGGAAACATCTCAGCTATATATAAGGGCTTTAAGGAGCTTGAGAGGTTTGGACTAACTGACTCCATACCTAGAATGACTGGTATTCAGGCTGAGGGAGCAAACCCTGTCTTCAAAGCAGTTAAAGCAGGAAGAGACGACATAGAACCAGTTCTAACTCC
>JAMOMT010000158.1 GCA_027066965.1 Archaeoglobaceae archaeon | reverse complement strand
TGATAAGGAGTAAAAGGCAGCTGACACTCTTTCAGGAGGAGCTTACGATAAGAAAGGTGAGGGAAGTTTTCGACACTATGAGCTCCCTAACGGGAGAGGGAAGCCAGAAGAGGAAGGTAAGACTTTTAGCGGATCTTTACGTCTCTGCGACTCCCGTTGAGGCAAGGTACATCACCCGACTCGTTCTGGGTGAGATGAGGCTCGGAGTTGGAGAAGGAATAGTTAGAGATGCCATAGCAAAAGCTTGGGGAATAAGCAGCGAGCTCGTGGAGAGGGCGTACATGATAACGAACGACTTTGGAAGAGTTGCTGTCGTTGCGAAAAACGAGGGTAAGGAGGGGCTCGAGAAGCTCAGAATTCAGCTCCACGTTCCCGTAAAGATGATGCTTGCTCAGGTTGCAGAAAGCGTAGAAGAGGCCGTAAGGGAGATGGGAGAGGTAGCTGTGGAGTGGAAGTTCGATGGAACGAGAGTGCAGATACACTGGGGAGATGGAAAGGTCACGATATTCTCAAGGAGGCTCGAAAACGTTACCAGAGCTCTGCCAGAGGTCGTTGAAGCGATAAAGAACTCTGTCAAAGAAGGAGTAATTCTCGACGGAGAAGCGGTTGCGATGAAAGAAGGGAGACCCATGCCCTTCCAGCACATACTCAGAAGGTTCAGGAGGAAGCACGAGGTCGGAAAGATGGTCGAGAAAGTACCGATAAAGGTTTACCTGTTTGACATCCTCTTCCATGACGGAGAAGAAACTATAGACCTTCCCCTGAAGGAGAGAAGAGCCATCCTCGAGAGTGTCGTTAAGGAGTCAGAAGTCGTGGTGGTCGCAGAGCAGACAGTTACGAGCAGCGTCGAAAAGATAGAGGAGGTTTATCACAGTTCTCTGGATGCTGGACACGAGGGAGTCATGATGAAGAAACCTGACTCCCCGTACATTCCGGGAAAGAGAGGAAAACTCTGGTTAAAGCTCAAGCCAGTTATGGAAAACTTAGACCTCGTGGTCGTCGGAGGAGAGTGGGGGGAGGGAAAGAGGTCTCACCTGATAAGCTCCTACGAGCTCGCCTGCATAGACGAACAGGGAAGGTTGCTGAGGGTAGGAAAAGTCGCTACCGGCTTTACTGACGAGGAACTGGAGGAGTTGACGGAGCTTTTCAAACCTCTGATAGAGTATCAGGAAGGGAAGAGAGTCAAGTTCAAACCTCAGTACGTTTTTGAGGTCGCCTACCAAGAGATACAGAAGAGTCCTAAGTACGAGAGCGGATTCGCTCTGAGATTTCCAAGGTTCGTGAGATTAAGAGAAGACAAGAGCGTCGACGAGGCAGACACGATAGAGAGAGTAGCAAAGCTTTACGAGGCACAGTTTAAAGCAAAGAAGAGTTGACATCGAGATAATGATTAACAACCAATAGACTGTAATTGACAGCAAAACTCAAACAAAAATTTTCAAAAAGTTTTCAGCTCTCCGTTTATGACCATTTCCGTAACTTTCGTCGTGTCTTCGAGCCAGCTCTCAGCTATCTCCCTAACCTTGCTTTCCATCTTTCCGACTTCGTAACCCTTCTTCGGGATTATCTGAATGCTCAGTGCTCTCGGTTCGTTTATCGGCTTTCCTATCTGGCTGAGAATTCTGACGTAAATTTCCTCTATTCCCTCCACATTCTCTACGCAGTCATTAGCAATTATATTCGCGAGAAGGTTGTATATCTTTCCAACGTGGTTTATCGGGTTCTTACCGCTCGTCGCTTCCATGCTCATAGGCCTCCCAGGAGTTATGAGTCCGTTGCACCTGTTGCCTCTCCCGACACTACCGTCGTCTCCATTCTCGGCAGAAGTGCCGGTGACCGTAAGGAAGTAACACCCCGTTTCATAGCAGTCTGCCGTATTAACGTAAACCTCAACTTCTCTCTCCGTGTACTCCTTCGCAATTTCCTCAACCCAGCTCTTCAGCTCTTGCTTGAGCGAATCGTACTCCCTGACGTCAGAGAGGTACTCACCTATGAAGGCGCAGGCTATGGTAAGCTTTATCCTATCCTTCTCCCTCAGCCCCATTACTTTTACGTCTTCTCCAACAGCCGGATTTTTCTTCCTGAATTCGTAGTAAATTCTCTTCTCCACGTTATAAACGAGCTTTTCGGTCTCACTGAGGGGGGCGTACCCAATGCCAAAGGATGTGTCGTTCGCGAGCGGAATTTTGCCTCTCCTGAAAACATCCTTAAGATCAGTACTGCCTTCGCCAAGCCTGACGTCAAATATTATTTCGCTCTCGACGTCGAGGTTGTGCATGCTCCACTTAACGTAGTTCTTAGCAGCCTTTAGGGCTATCTTGTCAGTTGGTATGTACGTCCCGTCGAACTCCTTAGTCGCCCTGCCCACAAGCAAGACATAGATCGGCTGTATTACCTCTCCCCCACCGAATTCCGGCTTCGCCCTTCCCGCCACGATCTGAGTTTCGTCAGTGTTGTGGTGCAGAACTGTTCCAAGTCTTTTCATGTACTCCTGACTCAGAGCTCTGCTCATCGCCTCAGCTATCCCGTCCGCCAAGCTGTCGGGATGACCCACCCCTTTTCTCTCGACTATCTCTATGTCCTGTTTTTCTATTGGAGTATGAACGATTTCCTCCACAAAAATGTTCTTAGACATTTTTCCACCTAGCTGCACTTCAGCCGTTCAAACTACGTTAACAAGACCAAGCAGTCACTGGCAGCCCTTCACTTGTAACCCTCGTCCACGACTTCCAGTATCTCGGCCTTTATGTTGGCTCTACCACCCGTCGGTTCTGCGAGCGTCCTACCGCAGACGAGGCACTTTACGACGGTAGAAGCGTGGTCAAAAATTATCTGTATGTTCTCACAATCTGGGCACTTTACTCTGATGAAGTGACTTTTCTTCTGCTGCATGAGTACCACCTCAGCCATCACAACCACCCGCATTTACTTTTCGACGAGCTCAAACCTCTTAACTCTCCAAGTCGGGCGGTGGTGTGCCTTCTTGCACTCTGTACACCTGAACCTTATGTTTACCCTCTTCGTCGGCTTGTCTCCACCCGGAACTTTGCTGAACTTTCCGAGGTTACCCACCTTACCTCTCCTTTTCTTCTGCCTATTTATCCACTTCAGGGAGCTCTGTTTACCTTTGCTCACCTTTTCTACTTCGTGAATCGTGTGCTTCCCGCAGTACTTGCAGTAAGTTTTAACTTTCTTCGGATACTTCATCCGTTTCACCTCTTTATTTCAATTATTTCGGCCAGACCACCCTTAATCAGGGCGTTAGCGTTAAGTGAAGGAAGTGCAACAACATCTTCTTTCCTCAATTTATATGTTTTTCCGTCAATTCCCTCAAATTCAGCATTGTCAAGGACTCTTACGACTACGTAGCCCGTTTCGAGTTTCTCTCCAGCCTCAACTGGCTCCACCAGTTCTTTTACTTCGGCCTTTTCTAACCCGAAAAGCACCTTGTCCTTGAAGGAGGAGATAAGAGAGTAGAGATCCCTGTAAAACAGCTTCTCCTTTTCAGTCAGATTCTCTAGTCCCTCTATCCCGCTCACAGTGCCGCAGACCTCTGCCCAGACAGCCCTTATTATCTTTCCGACCCTCTCCTCGAACAGCTTCCTCTGAATTCTTCTTAAAGTTCTCAACTCATCGTCTATTCTAAGAATTTCTTCGCCTAGCTCGACATTCTTTCTAATCTCCTCAAGTTCCCTTATCCTATCTCTTATCTCGTCGAAGAGTGTCTCCTCTATTACCTGAATTGACTTCCTGCTCTTCTCCACGAGTATCATGAGCTCCTCAATGTCCATACAGAGCAATCCCCCTGCATATCAAGTACACGGCAGCGTACTCAGGAATTACAGCCCTATCACCAGCCTTAAGTTTCAGCTCCACGTCACCTATTTTCAACCTTGCGTGCCTGATGCACCTGACTTTAACGCTTTCGCTGCCGAAAGCTATGGCGTCTCTGAAGGGGTCGAAGGATTCAAGTTCGTCCAAGCTAAGGGGCTTAACGATAAAACCCGTCTTGCCGTGTAAGGAATAAGGCAACCTTATCAGCCTGTGGGTGTCAGATGTCACAGGCTCGTCGACGTGAATTCTCATCTTTTCAATACAGGCGTAAAAGCACTCGTCAAAGAGCTTTTTCTCAGTTTTCGTCAGAGGCTTGGTGTCGCAATTGGCCAGCATCCTGAGAGTTGACCTGTTCAGCTTCTTTCTGAGGTTCTCCTCAACCCTAGCACTCAGGTTTCCTCTCTTCAGTCTCAGAAGCAGGAGTCTGGAAGCACACCTACAGACTCTCCTCCTCTGCGTAGATAGATAGTCACCTATTCTGTTAAGAGTGAAGTAGTTCACAATTTCTCTTCTCTCAGCGGAGCCAAGAGTGAGGAAGTCCTCGTCGTAAACATGAATGTGATACCCCCTACTACCGGAGAAAACGACCTCCATGTCCTCAGCCCCAAAGTCCTTTTCGAGTAGCTCGTAAAGCCTAAGTATTTCCTTTTTTGCCAGTTTCAGAGCTTTAACCATGCCATCGAATGTACCGGCGTTTTTAACAGGTATATGGTCAGCATCTATGTCAAATATGAGGTCAGCTTTCAGCCAACCCTTATCGTCCATCCTCTCCTCTCCCGGCCTCTCGTAGTAGGCTGAGGAGTAGTAAGCGTGCAGCGGGGTGTTCGTCATGACGTAGGCCTTAAACTCGTCTTCAGATGAGAATGACATATGCCTG
>JAMOMT010000157.1 GCA_027066965.1 Archaeoglobaceae archaeon | reverse complement strand
ACCCTTATCGTCCATCCTCTCCTCTCCCGGCCTCTCGTAGTAGGCTGAGGAGTAGTAAGCGTGCAGCGGGGTGTTCGTCATGACGTAGGCCTTAAACTCGTCTTCAGATGAGAATGACATATGCCTGCACATGACGAAGTCTGGAAAGGCCTTGAGGGGAACAAAAGCCCACTCCCTCCTATCCAAATGCCTAACTTCGGGTTTCATGTTCCTGTAGTACTCCTGAAACTTTTTCTGCAAGTAGATTCTCGTTATTTCCACTAGTCTCACCCACCGTAGAACAACGAACAAGCACTTCGATAAAATTAAGTTGGGGAGTTCAAACTTCGAGGAAACAAGTTGTCACGATTGCAACTGGGGTGATCAGTTAAACTGCTTAAATTACTCACACTTCCACGGTTATTAGCTCATAAGCCTTCTTCAGACCTTCTTCCTTCCCAAGAACGTAAAGGATGTCGCCAACGTATACAGGAGTGTCTGGATCTGGAAATATAACTTCTCCGTTTCTCTCTATCGCCACTATTATACAGCCCGTGAGCTTTCTGATCTCGGTATCCTTTAAAGGAATGCCGTGGAAAGATTTGTTCTTCAGCTCCATCTTCTCGAGCATCAATGTACCCATTTTTCCTATTATCTCTATAAAGTCAGCAGCCGTTGGTCTTGTAACGGCCACGCAGACCTTCCTCGCAGAGTCGTGATAGGGTGAGAGTAACATATCCGCCCCCGCTCTCTTCAGCTTCTTCTCACCACCCGGAGTTCTCAGAACGGCTATGGCAAATATGTTGGGATTCAAGTCTTTGGCGACCATAACGGCGAAAGCGTTTATCGAGTCATTGTTAGTGCAGGCAACTATGCACTTTGCCCTCTTGACTCCCGCTTTTTCGAGGACATCCTCTTCAGTACAATCACCCTGAATCGCTATTATCCCGTCTTCTCTCGCACTTGCAACCCTCGTCGCGTCTATGTCAACGACTACAACCTTCTTCAGCTCCTTCATCAGCTCCTTTGCCATCTCCTTACCCATCCTGCCGTACCCACAGACTATGCAGTGTCCCTCCATCTTCTCAAGCAACTTCTTCCACCTCTCAATTCTCCTCTCAAGCAGAATAGGTATTATCGCGTCAACCGAATAAAGAAATATCGCAACACCAAAAACCATGAGGAACATCGAAAGGATTTTACCCATGATGCTGAGCTTTCCCACTTCTCTGTAGCCGGTAGTGGTTATCGTTATGACCGTCATGTAAAGACAGTCAAACCAGTCCCAACCTTCTATGACGTGGTAGCCGACAGTTCCAAGGACCGTTACGGCAAGCAAAAGCCCGATTACTCTGAGCAACTCTCCTTTAAGGTCTCCGGCACCTACTGAGCCAACAGATCCCACCGAGCCGACTGGACTTATGTCCCCGATCTTCTTGACGCCTCTGCCATCCCTGTCCATCGAAAACAAATGTTATTCTGCGAAGTAATATAACTGTCGCACTAAATTGCCACTGCTACGGAATTGTACGAAGGCTAGCTTCAAAACTTAAAAGAGTAGCTTGGAGAAATGTCTGCAGCTGAAACTTAATAAAAGCAAAAGTTCAGGCTATATCTCTCGAAGTGTCTATCTGCACACCCTCTCCTATGAAGTACTTGAAAGTCTCGAGCATCGGCTTCCTGTTCCTTATCTTGGGTATCGACAACTTGCTTACGACTCTATCGCCTAGGATCTCCGTATCTATGTCAAAAATTACGTCGCTGACCTCAAGAACCATGTTGACTATTTCGGAGGGGTGTACCCCTTTCATTAGGTATATACAGTAGATATTGTTCGTCTGCTTAGCGTGGATGTACAGCTTGTTCACTAACCACTCTTTCATACCCACAGGGACATCGAGCTTCAAGAAGAACGAAATGGAGTCGAAGATAACGTTAAAGACTCCGCCCTTCTCCTGAATTCTGTTGAGCTGGTGATCGACGAAGTCAAATATCTCCTTGTCCCTGTAACTGTCAATTATGACGAACTGTCCGTACTCGTTCATGTAGTACTGGGAAAACACATCCACGAACTCTATGTTGTCAGCTGAGAAACCCATGTTCTCTATATTGACCTTGACGTACTCCGCCGGACGGGAGGTCACGAAGTAGTATGTCTTGACAACACTTGCAAAGTGGTAGAGGAATGCCTCAGGCATGCTTATAGGGTTAGCGTAAATGCAGACGAGACTGCCCTCTGGAAGGCCACCCTCAAGTTTCTTATCGAGGATTTCAATACCTGTAGGACGGTTTCCGGGAGTTGCCCTCACGGTGCTCTGAATTGCCATCATACGTCTTCAACTCTGTTATTTTGGATTTAATTGCTAATTTTATTTTTCTTAATATTTTTTATATTAACATTTTATCCAAACTACTATTATCTCGGAACTTAATCATGGGCTAAGTTTCAATCACTGCTCTCTTTCCCTTGTCAATCACCAGTACTTACCCAGAGACTGTTACTTTAACTTTCCCAAAAACCGCTACCCACTTCCAGCACTGTTTTGACCTTGGCTACCGCTGTCATCAGATTTAGTACACCAAGCGTCCTTGAACTCCTGCAGTTCAGCCAAGTAGTTTGCTAAACATCTTTCAGCACGTATATCTAAGCCTCTAAAAAATTTCATTAATCCACACTATATAATACTTCCTGAGAATGATAATAATAATTATGAACCAAAGTGGAATAGACTTGCTTCGCGTGGAGAAATTCTCTACCAGAATCCGCCAGAAACGAGATTCTTTATTCTGTCCGCAGTGCTCGCAACGACCTTCTCCATTATCAAAATGTGGTATCCATCCTCTTCTCCAGCGTACTCAAACCTTACGCTCGCAAGCTTCCTCATATGCTGGACGAACAGCTCCATTACTTCCTCACTTCTAAATCTGAGCTTTGCCCTCTCCCTGAGCTTCCCAGTTTCAAGGACTTCCTCAATGCTATCCAAGACGCCCTCAACTACAGCCTTACCTATCCTCGCATACCTCTCCTCTCTGGAGAGTTCCTGCAGGTTCAGTCTTTCAAACTCGTAGCTCTGAAAGCCTTCTCTCACAGCTCTCGTGACCATAAAGTCCCTACCCAAGTCGTTGAAGTACCTGAAGGCGTAGTAGAGGTCCGAACAATTACAGTAGCTCGTTGTGTACTTCACCGCGTTCTTCTTCATCTCCACATCTTTGAGAACTATACCTTCTCTGCCTTCTTTGTCGAGCTTTTCTACCACTCTGAAGGCGTTTTCGACCAGCTCGTCTCCACTCCACACTCCAAAAACAGGAGCCACCTTTATACCATATTCCTCAGCTATCCTGAGTTTCTCCTCCACTCCAAAAGCCTCGTTCGTTTTCGCCTTCCTGATGTCGAAGAGATAGAAGTCAAGCCTCTTGCTGTAGATTTCCTTCTGAACGTGAGGTGACTCGAGCCCAGCAGCTTCACAGCAAAGAATGCAGTCCGGATGGTCCTTGAAGAACTCGTCGTTTATCTGCTCTCTCGCTCTCTCCGTCGTGTAGGGGCAGATGTACCCCCTCCTCGTTATCGCGTAGATATTCTCCCCTATCCTAGCTATTCTGACGTTGTACCCGTTTATCTTCTCCTCCACAGCAACATCGGTGTCTCGAAAATGTCTTCTGACGCATTCAGAAAGAACGAGGGTTCTCTTTATCTTTGGAAAGCCCCTCACGACGTAAGTCTTTCCACCAGAAAGGGCTATGAACGTTCCTTCTTCGTACCTGCCAAACTTTTTCTCGAGCAGGTAGGCGTCGTCTATATCGGAAAAGAACGGGTGAGGTAAAAAAGCTGTTTTGAGAATACTTCTTCGGTAAAGCCTCCTCGCCGCCGGCTCAGACAAGGAAAGAGCTTCCGCGACGAATTTCATTTTCCACCTTTCCGGCTCATCTCAACTCGCACTTGTAGAGGAATCTTATCATGTCCCGCTCCGTGACTATTCCCTCGAGCTTTCCTTCGCTGACGACGAGAGCACACCCAACCCTCTTAGCGAGCATCTTCCTCGCCACTTCAGACATCGTCGTGTCAGGAGACACTGTCAGAGGAGGGACATATCCCGAGGATGTTGAGGTGAATATTACGGAAACTGGCTGAGAGAGGACTTCCTCGATGTTGCCCGTTATGAGACTCTTGAACGCATCTCCGCTGAAGTACCTGATAATCATGGGAGTGTTCAACCATCCTATTAACAGACCGTCATCGATTATTGGCAGCCTCCTTATCTTCTTGGATATCATCGTTCTCATCGCTTCCTCGATTGTCGTCTCCGGATTTGCAGTTATCACACTCCTAGTCATATAAGATGAAACCACACTCTCAAGCTTGCACTTCTCGGCGAGGTAAAGCAGGTAATCTCTCTCTGTGACTATCCCCACAACCCTTTCTTCGTCGTCAACGATCGGACAGCCGCCAATTCCCTTTTCAAGCATCAACCTCAGCCCATCCTCCACGTCGTCGGTAAAGGAGAGCGAAACGACATTCTTTTCCATTATCTCCCTGACTTCCTCGTTAACGGCTGCGAGTACATTTCCAGAGTACCTGCCAGTTATTACTCTGTGCTTGTCTCCACCTCCGAAGAAGTTAACTATGTCGGTGGCAGTTATTATTCCCTCAAGCCTCCTCGTTCCCGGATCAGCTATTGGCAGCCTCCTGAACCTGTACGTTTTCATCGCCTTCGCAGCGGCCATTATTGTCGACGTCGGAGGGAGCGTGACGACGTCAGTTGTCGCTATATCCATTATCGTTCCGGGTTTCTTCACTTTCAGACTCATTCACACACCTCTCAAAACGATGCAAACTCCCAGCGCTTTTAGGTGTTTTTGCCAAACTGCCGAACGACACTTCAATCCTCAAAACTCTCGGCACAGTCCTCGCATAGCTTCATTCCATTAACCTCAACGAGTCTCTCGGCAAACCTGCCGCACCTCTCGCACTTCCCACTCATTACCTCGGGTATTATCTCTATGGTCTTTTCGTTTATTAAACCGATTAACTCACCTATGTCCATGCTTATGCTAAGAATGTCTGTATCCGTAACTATACCAACGAGTTTACCCCCGTCTATTACCGGCAATCTCCTTATGCCCTTCTTGAGCATTATCTTCGCTGCCTCTCTAACAGAGGTCTTAGGTTGAATCGTTATTACAGGGGAACTCATTATTTCCTCAAGCCTAACCTCGGAGGGCAGTTTGTTTTCCGCTATTATTTTGAGTATGTCTTTCTCCGTAACTATTCCTTTTGGTTCTCCGCCAACAACCACCACAATACTTCCAACGCCGAACTCTATCATTTTCTTCGCTGCAACGTGTAGAGTTTCCTCAGGACTTGCGGTGCAGACTTCCCTCGTCATCACTTCCTTCGCTGGTACATCAGCATGCATGGACAACACCCGGCAGAGGTTGGATAGGAGGTTTTAAAGATTTTTGGTGAGCTTTTGAGCTCAAACACTCGGCTTGACTATACATCCATTTCTTTCTCCAGAACCAAATAAAACATAAAACTGCGCAGGAGACGTAGTCAAGAGGAGCTGAGGAGCATGAGGGAGGGAAAGTTTAGTAGGAAAACGAAAGAGACCGACGTTAGCGTTTACATTTGTCTCGATTCGTCTGAAAGCGTGGAAGTCGACACGGGAATACCCTTTCTGAACCACATGCTCGAAAGCTTTGCGAAGCACTCCAGCATTAGCTTAGAAGTAAGAGCAATAGGAGATCTGGAAGTTGACGAGCACCACACGATAGAGGATGTTGCCATAGCTCTAGGAAGGGCAATAAAGGAGGCTCTCGGGGAGAGAAGGGGAGTGAGGAGATTTGGAAGTGCAATAGTACCCATGGATGATGCAGTTGCAATTTGCGGAGTTGACATCAGCGGAAGAGGGTACTTTAACTTTTCCGGAAAAACAGGAGATGTTAAAGGTGTGAAAGGAGAAAACTTCGAACACTTCTTCGATACTTTATGCAGGAACTCTGGAATAAACGTTTACCTCGAAGTGAGAGGCCGAAACTCGCACCATATCATGGAATCAGCTTTCAAGGCTTTTGCCGTCGCTTTCAGAGAGGCAATAGAAGTAGTAGGCGAAGATGTGCCGAGCACGAAGGGGAGTTTAGATTGAGTCCCAAAAGCTTCGAGCCTTAGATGTTTCAGCACTATGAAAGCTAGCAAAGCTCTGATGGTCGCAGGAACCACGAGCAACGCTGGAAAGTCAGCAATAGCTACGGCTCTCTGCAGGATTTTGAGCAGGAGAGGCTACAGCGTCGCACCATTCAAAGCTCAGAACATGAGCCTGAACTCATACGTAACGAGGGACGGGAAGGAGATAGCCATAGCCCAAGCAATGCAGGCAAAAGCTGCCGGAGTGGAGCCTGATGCAAGAATGAACCCGATACTGCTCAAGCCGAAGGGAAACTTCGTTTCTCAGCTCGTTCTGCTCGGAGAGGCCGTTGGAGACATTAGCAGCAAGCAGTACTACTCGATGGTCGGAGAGCTCAGAAAGGTCGTGGAGAAAGCTTACAGGGAGCTCGCAGAGGAGTTCGACCTCGTTGTAATAGAGGGGGCGGGAGGAATTGCGGAAATAAACCTGTACGACAGAGATCTGGCGAACATAGGGATTGCAAGGATTGCGAGACCGGCAATACTCGTGGTGGGAGACATAGACAGAGGGGGTGTTTTCGCATCCCTCTACGGCTCCTACCTCCTGCTGCCGGAAGACGTCAGAGGGCTCGTGAGAGGCTTCGTGATAAACAGGCTGAGAGGTAGAGTAGACATCCTAGAGAGCGGAGTGAGAAAACTCGAGGAGCTCACAGGAGTGAGGGTCCTTGGGGTCATCCCATACGTGGAGTCCGTTTTTTCAGAGGACAGCCTGTGCATAGAGGAGTGGCCAATAGAGGACAGGCCCGTGGGAATACTGAGACTAGATAAGGTGTCAAACTTCACGGACTTCGAGCCGATAAGGGAGATAAGCAAGTTCGTTGGCTTGAAGGATGAGCTCGACGTGGAAATCCTGATAGTGCCGGGGAGCAAGGACACTTTCCTCGACCTCGAAATGGTTAGAAAGACTGGTATGGACGAAAAAATAAGGTCGTTCTCCAAGGAGAACATCGTAATAGGAATTTGCGGGGGGTATCAAATGCTCGGAAAAGAGTTAGTCGACTTTGGAGTAGAGCACAGCAGAATCAGAGCCAAGGGACTAGGCCTGCTCGATGCAATAACTGAGTTCAGAAACTATAGGAAGACGTGCTCTCAGGTAGAGAGGAAGGTAATCGGAAGTGCAGAGGTGATAGGAAAAGTGAGGGGAGTCGTAAAGGGGTACGAAATCCACAAGGGGGTCACCCACGTTTCAGGCAAGTACGTGTTCGAAAACCCAGACTCGAGCCTTGAAGGCTGCGAGAACGACAGCGGTTTGGTATGGGGGACTTACACACATGCACTTTTCTGGAATGAGAATGTCGTGAAAGCTCTTTCAAAGTACCTTGGAGTCGATGTAAAATTTTCAAATTTTGATGACCGGATTGAGAAATTCTCGAAAGTAGTCGAAAACGCTTTAAACATCGAGGCGATATTAGAATGGGTGCAGTAGTCAGGCTTAACTTCGGGATTTAGTTAACTAGACGTTAAGATGCTGTTAACAGACGGTTTCAAATGAATCTTGAGTGTGTGTAAGTCGAAACTCGCCGGCGTAGATCAGCTAAGTGTAGCCCTTTTGAACTACAGTATTAGCGACGTGACGCCTTCTTTTCACCTTATTAGTTCAATCTGGCCACCTATACCAAAACATTAATAAACTCTGACCCCGGAAAGCCAAAGGAAGCTTCAAAGCTCCCTTTGCATCTGCAGTGGGAGCTTTAGTGGTGCAGTGATTAGCTCTTGGAAGGAGGTGAGTGTGTGACCTCAAGACGTGAGTTTCTGGTGCTGCTTGCCACGAGCACCGCAGCGATTGCTACTGGCAAAGCAATGCAGGTAACTTCTACAGATGTTGACCTTTCGAAATACGAGTGGGCGATGGTAGTTCAGGTGGATAAGTGCACAGAGTGTGTCAACAAATTACTCGAAAAAAAGGGAATCAAGTTCGACGAGCTATCACTTGACAAACAGAACGAGCTGCTAAGAAACCTTAGACCGCCGTGCGTTGAAGCATGTGATCTTGCGAACAATGTTCCAAGGATGCCGGACAACCCGAGGTTTGACTGCTACATGATCAGGATAATTGCGGCGAAGGCCACAGAGGATGCGAGCTGGCGCTTTTTCCCGCTGATGTGTCAGGAGTGCGAACACCCAGCTTGCGTTGAAGTCTGTCCAACGAAGGCCTCTTACAAGAGGCCGGACGGTATCGTTGTTGTCGATCTTCACAGGTGCATAGGATGCAGGTACTGCATGGTAGCATGTCCTTACAATGCGAGAACTTTCACATTCAAGGACCCGCTTGAGGATCTGAAGAAGATAAACCCGGAGGTGCCAATAAGGAAGGACGGAGTGCCGATGAAGTGCGAGTTCTGCAGGTGGTTGATAGACATGGAGAGGTGCGAGGGCGTAAAGAACCCCAAGCCCGTCTGTGTGCAGGTTTGCCCGTACAACGCCCTCGTGTTCGGAAACCTGAAAGACCCCAATTCTGAAGTCTCCAAGATCGTAAGGACTTCAAAGGTCATCAGGCTCAGGGGTGGACTTGGGACTGATCCAAAGGTCTTTTACCACAACCTGTAAGGAGGTGTGAGCTGTGGTTGAGTTTAAGAAAATAGATGGTAGAAGCAATGGATACTGGCTGATCTGCGGAATATTCTTCGCCCTAATGATCTGGGGGTTCTACGCCTGGTACCTGCAGCTCGTTTACGGTCACTGCGTTACAGGACTGAGCCAGAGAGTTCCCTGGGGCTTCGGTACTGCAGCAATCTGTTACACCATAGGTGCAAGCGCGGGTTCACTGATAGTATCCGCGTTATCGGGTGTCTTCGGTAAAACCGAGTTCAAGTTCTTCTCGAGAAGTGCCTGCGTTTTTGCCCTTGCAACGATTGTTGCTGCGATGTTATCCATTATGCAGGACATTGGTAACCCCGAAAATGCTCTCAACGTTCTCATGCACTACAACCCGACATCCGTCTTCTCCTGGAACAGCTTCTTGTACTCGAGCTACTTCGTCATCGGTTTCGTTTACCTGATGGCCCAGTTCGGCGAGAAGTACAGGATAACCAAGGCTCTTGCAGTTCTCGCAGTTGCTTGGGCAGTTCTGGTTCACAGCGGTACTGGTGGTATCGTCGGTTTCGTTTACTCAACCGACCTCTATCACTCGTCGCTCACAATACCGATGTTCATAGTCTCGGCTATAGTCAGCGGTCTTGGACTACTCATACCGATTTGGCTGCTAACTTTCAAGTGGACGAACAGACCGCTCGACAGGAACCTGATGTGGGTTCTCGCGAAGATTATGGGAGCTCTCACGATTCTGTTGCTCTACTGCTTCGCTGCAGAGGCTCTCGATACCGCGTACATCCCAGGAAACGCCGGAGCAATACACATGGCTCTGTTCGACTTCCGCTACCCGTACGCCTGGGACTTCTGGGTGATACAGGTCGGAGGCTGTTTGTTGACAGTCCTGATCCTGCTTACCCCGTGGGGTAAGACGGACTGGGGTATGGGAATTGCAGGATTCATAGTCGCAATAGCAGTTTACGGTGAGAGATATTCACTCATAACTCCGGGACTTGGATACCCGAAGGACCTCGTCCCAGGAATGATCTTCAGGCCGTTCTGGATAGTGCCGTACTATCCGAGCTGGGTTGAGTATGCAGAGATTATAGGCCTGATGTCGATGGCTTGCTTAGTCTACTGTATAGGGCTTAAGATATTCGCTATACTGCCCGAGAGAGGGGAGGTGGAAGAAGAATGAGCCTCGTTTACCTGAAACTCTTTATTGCTGACGTACTGCCGTACATAGCCGGTGCGATATTCATAATAGGCACAATAAACAGGGTAATCAACTGGGCTAAGTCACCAGTTCCGCTCAAGATACCAACGACATGCGGACAGCAGAAGAGTCTGCCGTTCATAAGGAGAACATGGGAGGACAGGTTAGACAGTCCCTACACGATGTGGGAGACCATAGGCAGAATGATAGTCGAGGTCTTCCTTTTCAGGAGCTTGTTCAGGAACACTAGGTACTGGCTCGACAAGCAGAAGGGTGTTGATACGAGGTGGCTCTGGCTCTTCGCCTTGCTGTTCCACTACTCGATGTTGATAATCGTGCTGAGACATCTCAGGTTCTTTGCGAACCCTGTTCCCGGATTTCTGAGCTGGATCAACGCCCTTGACGGACAACCAGCTTACGTGCCAGCCCTCTACATAACTGGAATACTTGCTCTCGTAGCGCTCTTCTGGCTCTGGGCGAGAAGGATACTCTGCTCCAGAGAGAGAAACATATCCTATCCGGCTGATCACCTGATACTCGCTCTCGTTGCGGGCATACTCATAACAGGCAACCTGATGAGGTACTTCTTCAAGGTCGACCTCTACGCCGTCAAGGAGGTTGCCCTTGGAATAGTTAGCTTCCACCCTGCTAGCGCTGCTGTGGTTAACCAGATTGGCTGGATGTTCTTCTTACACCTCAGCCTCGTCTGTATAACAGTAGCTTACCTGCCGTTTAGCAAGGTGATGCACTTCGCCGGAGTGTTCTTCAGCCCAAGCAGGAACATGCCGAACGACAATAGGGCTCGCGTGCACATCAATCCGTGGAACCCACCATACCACGGCATATCCTGGCAGGAGTACTACGAGATGTACAAGGACCAGCTTGACGAGATTGCCGAAAACGGATATAAGGTGAAGCCGGAGGTGTAACGGATGGAGGACGTTAAAAAAGTTAAGATTGGAGATAAGGAGTACCTCAAGGTCGAACAGAAGTTCACGAGCTGGAGAGATTTACTAAAGCCGGTAACCGAGAAGGACTTTAAGCCGGGATTTTATCACTATCCAATACTTAAGAGAGATGCCGATCAGCTTGGCATACCATACAGAGACTGGGATCCACTCGAACCGGACTGGCATCTACCAGAGAACTGGAAGGAGACTTTTCTGAACAAGTTCAAGGAACTTCTCGAGAAGCACAGGCAGTTTAAGCTCTTCATGGACATATGCGTCAGGTGTGGTGCCTGCGCAGATAAATGCCACTACTACATAGGAACTGGTGACCCGAAGAACATGCCAGTTGCAAGAGCTGAGCTACTTAGGAGTATTTACAGGAGGTACTTCACCAAAGTTGGAAAGGTGTTCGGCGAGTGGGCTGGAGCAAGGGAGCTTACGGAGGACGTGATAAAGGAGCTCTATTACTACCTCTACCAGTGCTCCCTCTGCAGAAGGTGCTCAGCCTTCTGCCCGTACGGAATCGACACAGCAGACATAGTCTGGAGAGGCAGGGAGATGTTACAGGAGATTGGAACTGTCCAGAGGTTCAGCTACATATCAATAGCCGCATGTGCCAGGACTGGAAACCACCTCGGACTTTTGCCGGGAGGTATTGCTGGAGCTCTGCAGAGCGTCGCTGAGGACGTTTACGAGATAACTGGAATAGAGATCGAAGTGCCAATAAACAAGAAGGGGGCTGACATACTCTTCGTCGCGCCTTCGGCAGACTACTTCGCAACCCCGCACTGGTACGTCTGCATGGGTTACATAATGCTGTTCCACGAACTTGAGGAGAGGTACGGCTTCACCTACACATGGTCAACGTACGCGAGCGAGGGTGGTAACTTCGGTACATTCGCAAGCTACGAGCTCGCACAGAAGCTGAGCCACAAGATATACGAGGAGGCTGAAAGGCTTGGAGTCAAGTGGATTCTTGGTGGCGAGTGTGGGCACATGTGGAGAGACAAGCACCAGTTCATGGCGACGATGAACCCGCCGCCAAAGACCCTCGAAGACCCGGTGAACCCGATAACTGGCACGTATTTCGAGAACGCTGCTGAGGCAAAGATGGTGCACATAGCAGAGTTCGTTGCCGACTTGATAGAACACAAGAAGATAGACCTCGACAAGAGCAGGAACGACCACTGGAAAGTTACGTTCCACGACTCCTGCAACCCCGCAAGAGGCATGGGTCTCTACGAGGAGCCGAGGTACGTGATAAAGAGCGTGTGCAACTACTTCTACGAAATGCCAGAGCACAGCATAAGGGAGAAGACATACTGCTGTGGAAGCGGTGGAGGTTTGCTGGCTGATGAAGTCATGGAGCTCAGGATGAGAGGAGGAATGCCAAGAGCTATGGCCCTCAAGCACGTGCACAAGCGCTACGGAGTTAACTACCTTTGCACAATATGTGCTATAGATAAGGCTGCATTTCCAACGCTCTTTGAGTTCTGGAAGCTGCCAGTAGCAGTCGGAGGCATGATGGAACTCGTAGGCAACGCACTGCTGATGAGCGATGAAGAACAGGAGAGAGAACTTGACCTCAGAGGAAACCCGCTGCCGGGTAAGGAAGAAGAGTAGAGGTGGTAGCGATGTACAGCACAAAGTGGGTTATTGCCGGGATCGTTGTGTTCCTGATCGCAATGACTCTGCCTGTCTGGTACAACGCAGCAATGGGAGAGCAGATAACACCTCCAAAACTCGTACTTCCAAAGAATAAAACGCACTGCGTCGAGAGCGAGAGCTACATGATCTCCGACCACATGGAACTGCTAGTTAAGTGGAGGGAAATGAACGTCAGAAAGGGAGAAGGGTTCTACATCAGTAATACGTACGATGTTCCTTACAAGACGCAGCTCGTGCAGTGCTTCCAGTGCCACAAGTCGTACGACGACTTCTGTGGGAAGTGCCACAACTTCGTTGGAGTTAGGCCATACTGCTTTGAGTGCCACAGCACTCCTGACCTCGTCAAGCAGAAGGGAGAAGTCAACGCAACCCTGCTGATACAGCACTTCCAGAAGATGTACCCAAAGATAAACTCCACTTCCTAAATTTTTAATTTTTAAATTTATTGTTCAATCTGTTTTCTTTTAACCGTTTCTACTCCAGCCCACTCAACCATTCGCGACTTAACGAAAATGTCTCGGCGAGCGAACACGTTGCCGCAAAGTTACTGCAAAAACATCAAAGTAAAATACTGTAAAACCACAAAACCAGAACAATGAGCATTGAGTATGAAATATGGGTCGAAAAGTACAGGCCCAAAACCCTTGACGAGATAGTAGATCAGGAGGAAGTCGTAGCGAGACTCAAGGGATACGTCGAACAGAAGAACATACCCCACCTTCTCTTTGCTGGACCTCCTGGCACGGGAAAAACTGCGAGTGCGATAGCCCTTGCGAGGGACCTCTTTGGAGAGGACTGGAGAGAGAACTTCATAGAAATGAATGCGAGTGACGAGAGAGGTATAGACGTTGTCAGGCACAAGATAAAGGAGTTTGCAAGAACTGCTCCAATAAACGCTCCTTTCAAGATAATATTCCTCGACGAGGCAGACGCTCTAACTGCAGACGCTCAGGCGGCTTTGAGGAGAACTATGGAAATGTACTCTAAAATCTGCAGGTTTATACTAAGCTGTAACTACGTGAGTAGGATAATCGAGCCGATACAGTCGAGGTGTGCAGTTTTCAAGTTCAAGCCCGTTCCTCCGGAAGCGATGAAAAAGAGGTTGCTCGAGATCTGCGAGAAGGAGGGTGTAGAGATAACAGATGACGGACTCGAAGCTTTAGTTTACGTCTCAGGAGGAGACTTCAGAAAGGCAATAAACGCACTTCAGGGAGCTGCAGCTCTTAACAGGAAAGTTGATGCCAACGCGATCTACCAGATAACTGCAACTGCAAGGCCAGAAGAGCTGAAGGAAATGCTCGAAACCGCTTTAAGTGGAAAGTTCATGGAGGCGAGAGAAGTCCTAGACAGGCTCATGGTAGAGTACGGAATGAGTGGAGAGGACGTCGTCTCACAGCTATTCAAGGAAATTATTTCTTCGAGCATGGACGAAAAAATGAAGGTTCTGCTCATAGACAAGCTCGGAGAAGTCGACTTCAGGCTTACAGAGGGGGCTCACGACAGGATACAGCTTGACGCTTACTTGGCGTTTCTAACGACAGTTGGAAAGGCCATGAAAGGCAAAAAGTAGTCACTCGAAGTCGAGTATTTCTGTCCCGATCTCTCCTATCCTTATCAGCTTCCCCTTTCCTCCGCAGTTTGGGCACTCAAGTACGTAAATTGCTCTCTCACCTTTTTCCAGCTTTTCTACGACCTTAACCTTAGCTCCGCACTTCGGACACTCTACGTCCACGTCCAAGCTATCACCTCCCGTAAAAGCAGTCTCCGGAGAAGACTCTTATCGTTTTCTCTCCCGTGTCGAGAATGAGAGCGCCCTTCTCGTCTATCCCCAAGGCAACTCCTACATACCTAACTCCGGCAGAATTTACCTCTACTTCTCTGCCCATCATCGGTTTTGCTAGCTCCATCCACTCTCTCCTCACTTCACCCCAACCCTCTGGCAGCAATTCCAAGTACTCAAAGAGCGTAGAGACTACTTCGAGGCTCACATCCTTTAAACTGACATCTACTCCTTCGTCTCTCAGGCTCGTCGCCATGGAGAGCTCGACGCTGTTACTCACATTCACCCCAACGCCCACGACAACCCAGAGCCTTTCGGCCTCCCCAACGAGCTCACACAGAATCCCACTAACCTTTCTGCCGTTCAGTATCACGTCGTTTGGCCACTTTAGGTAAACATCGGCGAACTTTCCGAGCGCTCTGCAAACAGCCACTCCAGCACAGAGAGTTACTTTTGGCATATCTTCGACGCTCAGCGAGAAAAGAGAAGAGTCGAGGCTCATAGAGAAGTATAGCCCCCCTTTATCGCTGAGCCACTTTCTGCCAAGCCTTCCTCTGCCAGAAGTCTGTCTCTCCGCTATGGCGAAAGCCCTAACTGTCCTTTCAGACACAAGCTTTTTGAGGAAAGTGTTTGTAGAGTCGATTGAGTCGAAGTAATAAAATTCCTCCACGCCATTCGAAAAGCATGTAGAAGCGAGTTCGTAAACAGGAATTTCCGGTTCTGAAACAAGGGAGTATCCGATTCCCTTCTTCGCCTCAATACCATAACCAGCGTTTCTGATTTTCTCTATTGCCTTCCAAACAGCTGTTCTACTAATACCCGCTTTTTTTGCAAGGTCCATCCCGGACACGTTTTTGGACTTTCTAAGCTCTTCAAACACCACTACGGAGGTCTCACCCCTCGAAATTTTGAGCCTCACAATTCGAATTCGTCAACAGTTATATAAAAGGGCTATGAGGATTTGGTAGTGGGTGTGAGCGTGAATTTTAGGGTCGTGCTTGGAATAACCGGTGCCTCTGGACAGGTGTACGGACTCAGAACTCTTCAAGTTCTCAGAGAGATTGGCGCGGAAGTCCACCTGATAGTTTCCCGAACGGCTAAGACGACGATGAAAGTCGAAGGAATCGAGCTGAAGGAAGTAGAAAGAATGGCTTCGAAGGTTTACGATGAGAAAGATCTTGGAGCAAGCGTTTCGAGCGGAAGCTTTTACCATAACGGAATGATCATTGCTCCCTGCAGCATGAAAACTGCTTCAAGCATAGCGTACGGAATAACTAATAACCTGATATCAAGGGCAGCGGACGTGACACTCAAGGAGGGGAGAAAGCTTATCCTACTCGTTAGAGAAACACCCCTTCACTCGGGGCACCTGAGAACGCTCCTGACCCTCAGCGAAATGGGTGCAGTGGTGATGCCTCCCGTTCCAGCGTTTTACACGAGGCCAAAGAGCGTAGAGGACATAGTAGAGTACACAGTTTTGAGAGCCCTGGCTATGCTCGGTGGCGAGATAGAAAAGATAGTGAGAGAGAAGCTTGAGGAGTGGAAAGGACTGGAGTAGCTGAGGTCCAAAGTTAACCTCCAAGTTAACCTCAAGAATTATCTTCCCGCTCGCCATAACCCTACCATGCGAAAAAAGCTGTTGCTGATACCCGACGGCATGGCCGACTGGAAGAACCCGAAAACTGGAAAAACCCCTCTTGAAGATGCTGACACGCCCAACATGGACTTTTTAGCTAAGGAAGGGGCGTGCGGAATAGCCAAAACCGTCCCAGACGGCTTCGAGCCAGGGAGCGATGTGGCAAACCTGACAATTCTTGGAGTTGACGTCAGAAAGTATTACACCGGTAGAGGGCCGATAGAGGCACTTGCGAGAGGAGTTAAAGCGAAAATAGCGTTCAGATGCAACCTCGTTTATGTCGAGAACGGAGTAATGGTAGACTACAGCGGAAACAGGATTAGCGATGAGGATGCGAGAAAGGCTATAGAGGCTTTGAACTCCGAACTGGGCAGCGAAACGATCAGGTTCCACTGCGGGAGGTCTTACAGGCATATACTCGCGATAAACAATTTCAGCGAGGAAGAAGTGAGAAAAGTTAGAACAACACCTCCTCATGACATAACGGGAAAAAGGGTAGACGAGTACTTACCAAGGGGTGGGGAACTCGCTGAAATGCTCGTCAGGTTAATGGAGAAGTCGAACAAGGTATTACCAGATGTAACAGACAAAGCAAACATGATCTGGCCATGGAGCGGAGGGAAAATTCCGGACTTCCCGAAGTTCAGGGATGCATGGGGAACAAAGGGTGTGATGATTTCGGAAGTAGATCTGCTTCAGGGCATTGGCAGGGGACTGGGAATGGATGTCGTTGAGGTTGAGGGAGTTACGGGCTACGTGGATACGAACTACAGGGGGCTGGCAAAGGCCGCTCTAAAGGCGCTGAAAAGAGAAAATTTCGTTGTTCTTCATTTAGAAGGAATAGATGAAGCGGGACACGAGGGAGATTACGAACTGAAGGTGGAGGCAATAGAACTTTACGACGAAAAGATCGTAGGCTACATCTTAGACAGACTAGACCTCGACGAAACGTCCATAATGCTTTTACCAGATCACCCAACGCCGGTTGCTAAGAGAACTCACGTCGCAGAGCCAGTCCCCTTCTTACTCTACGGAGACGAGAAAGGAAGAAAGGATGACGTTAAAACTTTCAGCGAAAGAGAGTGCAGAAAGGGGATGTTCAGGATAGACGGAATAAAGCTGATGAGCTTGCTCTTCGGCAAAATCTGAAAGTGTAGCTCCGCCAACCGGCCCGGGATCATGCTTTTCACCCGGGCGTGAGGGGCGGAGCCTGTATTACTATTCACACAGCGAAATATAACACTTTGCTTTGGAAAGTTGCATCAACTCCTCTCAGCCTCTGCCAAGCTGTCTACCCACTATTAAATCAGCTATCCTCAGAAACTCCATTTCAGAACCTTTGGGTATCGTTGCTCCAGCAGCAATGCTGTGTCCTCCTCCCTTTCCCCCAACTTTCTCGGCAGCAACCCTCATGACCTCAGACAGGTTTACTCCAAGCTCGACTAGCCTCTGGGTAGCTCTTGCCGACACCTTAACGCCCTCATCGCTGTTGGCGAATGCTATTATTGGCTTCTTCAAGTTGGCCTTCGAGAAACACATCCCAGCCACTATCCCGACTATCGTGTCGAGTATTCTGTCCTCGGCGTGGAAGTACTGGACATTTTCAAGCTCAACTATTCCGAGCTCGTCAACGAGCTTTATTCCCTCTGATAAGTTTTTCCTGTGGTTTTGTAGAAGAGTTCTCGCTTTCCTGAAGGCTTTTTCAAAGATGTGTTCACTCAAGCTGTCACAAACGCCAAGGCAAACATTGAGACCCACTTCCTCGTAACCATACCTAGCAGTTGCGTTCAACAGAGTTGAAAACTCCATCGCGTCTCTCAGTTCAGTTCCTTCAGGCTGCTTTTTAAGGATGTAAACCTCTCCAACAAGCCTCTCTATAGAGCTGAATGGATATCCGTTCCTCATCAGCAGTCTAACAAGGGCAGATGTGAGTCTGACTTTTTCAGAGTTTTCTAGGTCTATCCACCTCCTCCAGATATCTCCCTTCTTCGGTGGCACATCGAGAGAGTTCATGAACTTCAAAGCTCCCTCCTCATTTCCGCTCAGTCCCGGAAGGAAGGGATCGAACGTAAACTCAAGCATCTTGTAAACCGGTCTAGTTTGCTTGCCGAAAAGCCTCAGATCCTTCGTTTTTTCGAGAACTCCTGCTTTCAAGCCCTCTCCCAGCACGAGTCTGTTAAAGGAGAGGAGCCTTCCACTCCTCGAATCCTGAAGGTCGCCAACACAACCAACAACGGCAAGAGATGAGAGGTCCCTGTTTTCCTTATCCATGTGTCTCGCGACGAGATAAGTAGATGGAGCTCCTCCGAACTCGTAACTCCCATCAATTCCGAAGTCGTGGGGGTTGAGCTGATAGGTAACCCTCTTAAGGGGGACGTGGTGGTCTGTTATCACGCAGTCTATACCGTACTTTTCTATAAGGTCAACCTGTCCACTTCCGAGGTCGGTGAACCACACGAACTTTCCGAAAGAGGCGGCCTCTTCTACCGTTTTCTCGTCGAGCTGCTTTACGAACTTTACCTCGCATTCGATTCCAGCCCTGTTCAAGGCTGTGAGGGCAATTGCCCCAGAAGTTATACCGTCAGCATCAACGTGAGTTACGACAAGAACTTCTTCCTGTCTCTTTAGCCTCGAAGCAATTTCGTAAGCTTTCTTGCACATCAGCCTGAACTTCTCGATCTTTTCTCTTCGAGAGTTAGCACGCGAGTCCACGGATTCAACTCCACGTTGAGGCCTAAAGAGTTTTGTCCTACCTGCCAGTTTTTAACCTTCCACCAAACGTTTTCTCAACTTCTCCGCCAAAACGAAGGGGTCGCTCGAGACCACAGACACTCCCGCGTAAAGCTCCATTCCACCTATGTCAGCCGTTTTCGTCCCCATGTTTCCTCTGTCAACGACTCTGAGCAGCACGAGGTCCTTCTCTCCCACAGGTGGAAGGTAAGCAGCCACGTTAAAGCTCATGACCCCGAGAGAGTAGTAGCACCTCAGAACTCTAGCCAGAGGCTCAGCCATATTAACGAGGTCTTCCGACACCATGACGACCTCCTTCTCCTTGACGGGAGTTAGGTAGGCTATAACCCTAACACCTTCCACGTCAAAGCCGAGACCAAGCCCTTCGTGAATTCTGTACACGTCGTCGAGGTATTCAGATCCATGGGCTCTGGAATACCCTCTTCTGAGTTCTAAAAGGCGTTTGGGCTGAGAGTACGGCTCTTCAGCAATCAGAGCCTGAGCGTGACCATGAATTATGCTCGCTCCGGCTCTCCAGAGGCAATTCCACATGAAAAAAGGGTATCTGTACTTTTCGTCGTGGGAGTTCGCCTTCTCGAACCACCTCTCAGCCACCAGAAACACGTCCTCTATCACGTCGCTTCTCGAAACGAGAGGATCGTGCTCCTTGAAGATGACCACAGCATGCATGCAGTCGTACTTCGCTATGTTGCTCGCAGTTACGCAGTGCCTACCCTCTACTCTACCGAAAACGTCTGAGGGAGTTCTATTTAACGGGTCGCAGAAAGCACAATCCTCAACTTCGAGGCTCACCTCGCTCTTCGCGTCAAGCGGTCTCTTAGCTCTAAGCTCGTTGAATAATGTGCTCTCTCCACTCAACTTGTTCGTAACCCTTACGATCTTTTGTCTCTCGCAGTTTCCAAACCTGCTTTCAGCCCACTTCCTTATCGCCTCTGGTAGAACGAGCTCACCAACGCAGACTCTAACAGAGTAAATCCTGTGAAAAAGCTCTCTGAACTCTGGGTCTTTTCCAGCAACTATTTCGGGCAGAGAAGTGATTGATTGCATGAGTTTATTTGTCCTCCAGCGTGTTAAGCTTTTCTGATCGGTTGACCAACTAGCCAGAAAGCGAAGGAAACTGTAGAGGGTGCAGAAATAGCAGAAACTAATAAAAGTTTAAACTACCAAGGCTGAGCGATGGATCTGCCGGACATCCAGATGCGTTTTCCAGAAATACCCGTCAGACTTAACAGGGTAGGGGCGAGGAAAATAAAAAAGCTCGTTCTCGTTGATAGAGGAGAGAAGAGGCCGGTCGTTCTGGTTTCTAGTTTCGACGTTTTCGTCGACTTGGATGAGAGTCTGAAGGGTGCTAACCTGAGCAGAAACTTTGAGGCGATAGACGAGGTCGTGGAGAAACTGACCCTTAAGCCCGTCAGGTGGATAGAAGAACTCACAGAAAGCATAGCGAGAGAGTTACTGAAAAGACATGAGTACGCAACTCAGGCTGAAGTAATGATGAGTTCCGAACTGATAATGAGAAAAAGGACACCGGTTAGTAACAACAGGACTCAGGAGGTCGTGAGAATTTTCGCAACGTCAAAGGCCTGCAGGAGTGGAGTGGGAGAGACGTGGATAGGTGTCGAGGTGTGGGGCACAACTGCCTGTCCGTGCGCTCAGGAACTCATGAGAGCAAGAGTCGAAGAGAGGTTAAAGATGGAGGGCTTTGGTGAAGAAGAAATAGAAAAAATTCTGAAGTGCATTACCATGCCAACCCACAACCAGAGAGGGAGGGCTGAAGTTTGGATTCAACTTAGAGATTACAGAGTGTCCTTCGAGAGGTTAATAGAGATTGCAAGAGCCGGCATGAGTTGTGAGATATACGAGCTGCTGAAGAGAGAGGACGAGGCCGAAGTCGTTGAGAGAGCCCACAGAAACCCACTGTTCGTGGAGGACAGCGTCAGAAAGATGGCAGAGAAGTGCGTGGAAACGCTGAAAAACGCTCCACCAGAAACGAGAGTTGTTCTGAGGCAGGAGAACGAGGAGAGCATACACCAGCACAATGTGATGGCCGAGATATCTGCAAGCCTTGGAGAGTTGAGGCGAGTTTTGGGTTGAGTGCCTAATGATTGGGGATTTGGAGTTTAACAAAATTTTTTCAGTTGTAAACTCTCATTTATAGACTCAAAACAGCTTTGAAAGACTAATTAATTCAAGTCAAAACCCTGTAAATCACGACATTCCTGTCCTCGTAAGCTACTTTCAGAATCTTCCCCAGCAGAGGCAGAAATTCGCTCCTCCTGGCTTTAAACTCCACTTTCTCCTCGTATCCAAGAACTACGTAGCTGACGTTGTACTTCCTGAGTACTTTCCAGTACTTTACCGGGTCTGTGTAGAACAGCTTCACGTCGAGCATTCTTTCAGCAAGCATCCTTCCATGCCCCCTCCACTGAACCTCGTGACAAGCCCAGCCAACTACGACGGGGTTACCAGTAAACGCCGGAAATCGCCCACCGTACGTGTAGCAGTTGTATGCAGCAGACATTATTACACCTCTGACGTGTTTCTGAGCCCACAGCAACGCGTCGTACTCTCCAAACGCCTTAGTGAAGGACATTCCGTCAAGAGTGCACCTCACTACGCTACACTTCTGTGGAGTAGCAATGGCAGGATAGGCGAGAGTCGTCAGGAACAGAAGGATAAGAAGGACAGACACGGCTTTCCTGCCACGTTTTGAGGGGCTTGCATCATCACTGCGGATATCACTGCTGGAATTGAGAGCACTCAAGGCAAATTCGAGAGCAAAGGAGCCGGGGACGCAGAACATCAGCCAGCAAACCTCGTAGAACTTGAAGACAGTGTTCATTCTACAGTCTATTGCCACAAACTCAGGAAGCAAGGTGAAGAAACATGCTATAAGCACGAGTGCCGACATCAAAAGAGAAGGGAGCTCCCCACTTCTGAAGATTGCATAGAGTGAGAGAGCCATTAAAGGCAGGATAACAGGCGCGATTTCCACTCCCGTAAGCAGAAGCGCAAGAGACAGGACGAAAGAGAGCGCTAAAGAGAGTGCCAAGCTCTTAGAGTTCGATCCACTGCCATCCTGCCTAACACTACTAACCGTCCAAGCGTACGCGAAAAGCAAGGGAATCGAGAAGTAAAGCAAGAACTGAAGCAGAGGAGAGTGTTCTTTCACGAAGTGGATTTTTGCAGCTGCCGAATGTACGGTAGTAAAGGCGATGAAAGCCGATATAGAAC
>JAMOMT010000156.1 GCA_027066965.1 Archaeoglobaceae archaeon | reverse complement strand
TTCTGAACTTTCTGAGATACAGGATAGCTTCGAGAAATTACAGGAAGAGTTTGCTTTCTCCTTGCGTGAACTACAGGATAGCTGCCATCATAACAACGTACAACGAAGATCCTGAGATTGTTAGGGGGACGGCAATATCCGTTCTGTCTGCGTTGAAGGGCAGAGGAGACGTCTTCGTTCTCGACGACTCGGACAGAGAAGACGTGAGAAGAGGAATAGACGAGCTCGAAAAGCTTGGAATCAGAATTTTTCGTAGAAAAACAAGAAGGGGGTACAAGGCTGGAGCAATCAACGACTTCCTCAGAACTTTCGGGAAGGAATACGAATTAGTTGCTATATTCGATGCAGATCAAAGACCCCTCCCCTCTTACTTCGACGAGTTACTCCCCTACTTTGCGGACGAGGAAGTTGCGTTCGTTCAGACCCCTCAGGCTTACACCGAAGTCTATACAGGCGTTGGAGAAGCCGCTTTCTGGCAGCAGCAACCCTTCCTGAGAGTGATAATGCGAGCGAGAACGCCGTTTAGCCTTGGAAGTGGGACTATTTTCAGAGTGAAGTGTCTGATGGAGGTTGGAGGGTTAGATGAAAGCACGATAACGGAGGACGTTTCAACCTCCATAGACATCCACTCGAGAGGTTATAGGAGCGTTTACGTTGACAAAGAGCTGCTGTGGTTTGGCATTCCTCCCCTCGACCTTGGGGCTTACCTCTCCCAGCAGTCGAGGTGGGCTTTTGGCAGCTTTCAGGTAATTGGCAAGCTCCTAAGATCGAACCTCGACTTCAGAACCTTCGTTGATTACTTTGCAGGATGGCTGTACTGGCTCAAGGTGGGACCGATCTCGCTTGCGGAAATGATGGCTCCGATCTTTTTCCTCCTGCTTTCGGTCAGGTTCATGATTCTTGACCCCCTGCTTTACTTGGCAGTTTACTTCCCATTTTTCACCTCAACGCTCACAATCTTTCTCGCAGGGATGAAAGACTCAAATTACGGCCTGAGGGCATTCCTCTACCACCAGTCCATTCAGCTCCTCGAGTTCGCAGCTGTAACGTCAGCTTTCGTTTCATGGATTCTCAGGAGAAGGAGACCGTTTAACGTAACTCCGAAAAAGCCGGGGGACTTTCCTCTCAGGCTCTTGCTGCCCCATGCCCTGATGCTTGAATTGCTGATTGTCTCTGCTGTGAGGGGAGTGCTGGAGCTGCTGAGAACTTCAAGCTACTGCCTAAAGCTTACGCTGCTCATAAACGTAATGTGGTCAGCCTATTTCGTCCCCTTCCTCCTGTTCGGAATGTGGGTTGTGAGAAAGTACTACGGGGAATGGAACTTGAAGTTCATTACTCTTCTATCCTTGGAGCGAGTATGTACTCGACCTTCACCTTCCCATCGCACACATCAAAAACGAGCCTTACAGGGTAGTTTGTGCCAAGATGTATCGTTAGCAGATCTCCGCTCCCGGCAACCTTCACGAACTCCTTGAGGTACTCCACAGAGAACATGCTCCTCGCAACGGCCTTGTTGAACTCTATTAGTTCCGCCTCGCTCATGTGGAACTCTATTCTGTCAACGTCTCCCTTCGCCTCTATATAAAAGCCAGTGTCGTCGCTCCTGAAAACGACGTGATCGCTGACCTTGTCAGCAGCAGTTATAACTTTCTTGAACTCTCCTGCATCGAGCACTATCTTCGCAGGTAGGTCGAGGTTCGGAACCTTCGGCTCCTTCCTTATAGCCGAGGGATCTATGAGCTGGACGGAGTACTGAACGCTCCCAAACTTCACTATCATCTCTGCATCTTCTACCTTGAGCTCCACGAGCTCCTTGCTCTTTATTGTCTTTGATATGTCGTGAATCCTATTAACGTCAACTCCGATGACTTCCTCTTCCTCCTCTCCCTCAACAGTATAGGCTTCAAAGCTCTCTGCTGGAACCTCGACTATGACCATCGCGACGTTTGCAGGGTCAACAGCTCTTGAATGAAAACCCTCCCGTTTGAAGTGGAATCTTGCCTCGCTGACCAGGGCGACCATGGCTTTTGATATTGTTTTCAAAACGTCGCCGGTGAGAATGACGTCGATCATCTCTGACACCCGATTTAAGCAAAACAATAAAAAATATTTAATTTTTTCCTTCAGTCGTGGCTGAGGAGTTCGTTGTTTCCGTCGTATGGCTCGGAAACTACAGGTTCGAGGCGAGGGTAGGAGAATTCAGCGTTGAGATCGATCAGAGGAAGGAAGAGGGAGGAGAGGGGAAGGGATTCAAACCGACGGAACTTCTGCTCTCAGCTCTTGCTGGGTGTCTTATGACGAACCTCGTTAAGATTCTCGGTTTCAGAAACGCTAAGGTTCTGGAACTCGAGGGTAAGACGAGGACAGTGGCCAGAAGGAAGTTTGAGATCTCTCTAAGGGTCAAGGCTGAAAGAGGTGGAGTGGAACTTAGTAGAGAGGAGATAGAGGAGGTACTAAGGGCAGCTGAAGAGACGTGCAAGATCTCGGAGATACTGGAGGAGGAATGCAAAGTTTCTATAGTTCTCGTTTGAATCAAAAAGGTAAAAAAGTGCCTGAGAGGAGTTTTTTCATGCCAAGATTCGAAATTTTCGACTCGCACACGCATGCGAACACTATGCCAAACTCTGCGCTTGAGCTGATGGGTGTTGCTGGAGTAGAGGAGCTAGCTCTCTGCAGCTTCGTTCCCGTCGCGAGGAACGCTGAGACTCTCTCGGACCACTTCGAGGAGCTATGCACTTTTCAGAGGGACAGGCTGGACAAGTTCGGGATCGAAGCTCACGTTTTCGTGGGGATACATCCTCTTTGCATACCCGCGAACTGGAGAAGAGTCCTTGAGTTTATAGAGGACTACTTAAGCGACGGTAGAGCGGTAGGAGTTGGAGAGGTTGGCCTACACAACTTTGGCGAGAAAGAAGAGGAAGCACTTCTCGCTCAGTTCGAACTCGCGAGAGAGTACGGAGTGCCGGTAATAGTTCACACTCCTCCGTTTGAGAGAGTTAAGGCAGTTGAGAAGACTTTGAAACTTGCGGAGAAAGTGGGAGTTGACTTCGGCAGACTCGTAATAGATCACACAGCTGCTGATACTATTGGTATGGTTAACGATAGCGGTGCAGTTCCTGGCCTCTCAATTAAACCCGGTCTGCTTTCAGCTGAAGACGTTATAGCGAACCTTGACGACTTCGAAGCTGGTTTGCTAAACAGCGATTGTGCAAATGTGACGAACACCGACCCCCTTGCCGTGCCAAAGGCCGTGAGCTTCATGTTGAGGGAAGGGGTTGAGAAGTCCATCATCGAAAAGATGTGCTGGAAGAATGCTAGGGACGTTTACAGACTTTAGACGTGTTGATATTGTATTGTTAATTTTGATTTAATATACGACATTTACATTTTCATTTTAGAGTTGCATAATGTCAATTTATATAAACAAAACAGAAAACACAAAATCAGGGAGCTCTCCTCAATCTGACTACGAACTTTGACCCCTCACACCACACCCTCCCCCCGTACCTCTCGACTGCAACCCTCACGAGGTACAACCCTAATCCAGTCCCCCTTCCGTATCCAAGTTCGAATATCTTTCCCCTTTCCTCTTCCGGCACACCCTTTCCACAGTCCTCTACCACTATGTCTACCCATTCTCCTACTCTCTTTGTGTAAACTCTCACAGGTGGCTTTCCGTGTTTGAAAGCGTTTTCGATCAAGTTTCTTACGACAGAGTATAGGAGTTCGTCTGCAACCACACTTTCGTTCTCGATGTTCAAGACCAACTCTGGATACCTCTTCGCGACTTCCTCTACTACTTCCTTAATGTTCATGGGTTTGAGTTCCCCCTCCTTTTCAACAACTCTCGTCATTTTTATCTGGGATACTGCACTTTCAAGTACGTCAAGAGCTCTTCTGAGCTCAAAACTGTCGCATTTCTCCTCCAGAAGGCTGAGGTAACTCATGACAGCTGTTAGGTCGTTGAGTATGTCGTGCCTTAGAACTCTGTTAAGTATTACGTAAAGTTCTCTTTCCCTCAGAACTTCCTCGAAGCTCAAAATCTTCACGTCTCTTGTGTACATCGTACACGTGACGATAAGCAAAACGGCGTAGCTCAGGTTGAAGAAAACGTCTGGCAGGGAGCCTGTGTAGTAAATTCCAGCTGCCTCGTAAGCGTTGAAGAACACATCACCTGCGAACATGGTTATGCAGGCTAATGCTATTCCCACGTAAGCGTAGTCTTTCGCAGTAATGGCTACTGGAATCGCCAGAGATATAACGGCGATGTCAAGGACTATATACGTCAGAGACAGGGTTGCTTTCAGGACACTCATGCTCAGAGCGATCTTAACTGAAGGTGTGAAGATTATCGCTGCTAGAGCAACTGAGAGTGCTGACACTGAGAGAATTTTCGCACTTGCGAACCTAAGACACTTTCTGAAAGCTTGATGCAGGGCGAACAGCAGAGGGATGTAGGATGTGATGTAGAAAGCGTCGGCTATTGACGGGAACGGAGTGTACCCGAGCATGTCGTAGCAGTTCCACGTAACCTCTGCGAACCATGACAGGAAGGAGAAAGCTGTTATTGCGAGAGCTGCTCTCCTTAACTCCCCCTCAGAGTTTAGGTAAACTGCGAACGCGAGAGCGGAGGTAACTATCGGAATAACGCTCGTGTAAACGTAGTTGTGAAGCTCAGCGAGCTTCTCGGGCAGGAAGGTTGAAGCTACGGCAAAAGCCGTTATTGTTGACACCAGAATCCAGAACTTTCTCATCAACCTCAATGTGTTACGTTTGGCTTAAGATAACGCTTTCGGGTTTTGTGTTACCATTTTTTAATTTGTTGCAACTTACTCGTAACTCAAATGTTTTACCAAAACAGTTATATACTACGAGATCATTCCTACTACAATGGCTCTCTCCCATCTGGCGGGACTGAAGGAAAAGTGGGTGTGGGAGAGAGCGTACGCTGTCTATTTTGCTTGGTTTAGCTACTTTAACTTTAGCTTCTAAAGGGGTTTTAACGTTTGTTAAAACTCGGGGGTGTGTCTCCATGTTCGATGTCGGCAAAAAAAGGCGTTTGAAAAGGATTATGCCCGGCGGAAAAACGCTGATAGTGCCAATGGACCACGGAATTAGCTCTCCGGTGAAAGGGATCCAAAGGATAGACGAAATACTCGAAAAGATAGACGGGATAGCTGATGCGGTCGTCCTTCACAAGGGTGTAGTGAAGAACTCAAAGTACGTGGAAAACATGCACTCTGCTCTAATAGTCCACCTGAGCGGTTCAACTCTTTACCACGCGAACGAGAAGGTTCTCGTGTGCTCGGTTGAGAAAGCCATAGCCCTTGGAGCTGATGGAGTGAGCATTCACGTGAACGTTGGGAGCAAAACTGAATGCGAGCAGCTCAGGGATGCTGGAATTGTTTCCGAGCTCTGCGACAGCTATGGAATGCCATTGCTCGCGATGATGTACCCGAGGGGTGAAGGCGTTGAGATAAGCGTCGAAACAGTAAAGCACGCTGTTAGAGTTGGCTACGAGCTTGGAGCGGACATAGTAAAGACGTGCTACACTGGGAGTGCTGAAAGCTTTGCAGAAGTCGTGGAGTATTGCGAAGTGCCAATAGTAGTGGCGGGAGGTAGTAAGAAGAAGGGGGAGGAACTCCTTGAGGAAGTCAGAGGGGCTATGCTTGCTGGAGCTAAGGGAGTTGCGATAGGTAGAAATGTCTTTCAGGCCGAAAAGCCGGAGGAGATGGTAAAGGATTTAAGACGTGTGATACACGGTAGCATAACTGGAGTGGAGGTTCTGTATGAAGGAGATATGGCTGTTGACAGAGGGAGATAGCTGGGATGAGGTAAAAGAGCAGGTTAAAGATGCGATAGAGATCGGATTCACCGGAGTTGTTGTTGACGAAGAGTACGCTGAGAAGGCGAAGAAACTCGGCAGAATTGGTGTTGTCGCGAGGAAGGGAATGAGGGGCAAAATAGACGGGAAGGATGCTTACTTTATAGACATAACCTCAGCTGACGAACAGCTCAAGGCGATAGAACTGTCGAGTGATGCAGCTTACCTTTTTCTGAGCTTCTCAGACTGGAGGATAATACCGCTTGAGAACCTGATAGCGATGAAGAAGAACGCGAAGCTGATAGCTGAGGTAAACAGTGTTGACGACGCAAATGTTGTGCTCACAACGTTGGAGAAGGGAGCTGACGGTATAGCCGTTAGCAGCGAGGTTGGGAGAGAGGGGATGCTCGAATTCCATAGGACTGTTGCGGAGCAGGCTGAGAGGTTGAGTCTGAAAACTGCTGTAATTGAAGAGGTAAGGCCCCTTGGAGTGGGAGAAAGGGTTTGCGTTGACACCGTTACGATGATGAGTGTTGGAGAGGGAATGCTCGTTGGCAGCAGTGCTGGGTTTATGTTCTTGGTTGCGAGCGAGAGCGAGGAGAGTGAATACGTGGCATCTCGTCCATTTAGAGTTAACGCTGGATGTGTCAGCTCCTACGTCAAAGTTGGGGAGAAGACGAAGTACTTGGCTGAGCTCAAGGCTGGGGATGAAGTGGAGATAGTCAAGCACGACGGAAGTGCGAGGAAGAGCTACGTCGGTAGGGTAAAGATAGAAAGAAGACCACTAATACTCGTTAGAGCTAAAGCTGGAAATGAGGAGGGAGTAGTGATCCTCCAGAACGCTGAGACAATAAAGCTCGTGGCTCCGGGAGGAAAACACGTTTCGGTTGCAGAGCTAAAGCCGGGAGACGAAGTGCTTGTGTGGCTCGGCAAGAAAGCAAGACATTTTGGTGTAGGAGTAGATGAGTTTATAGTGGAGAAATAATAATTAAAGTTATAATTTATAATATAATAAAAAAGATAAACATGATAGTTGCCTCCGTCAGAAACTTGGAAGAAGCGAGGAGCAACGATGCCGATATCGTTGAGTTCAGGCTCGATCTGTTTCCAGAG
>JAMOMT010000155.1 GCA_027066965.1 Archaeoglobaceae archaeon | reverse complement strand
AAGAGCGCTAAAGGAGCTCGAGCTCAGCGAGGAGGAAAAGAGAATTTTAGAGTTGTTTCTCGAGTGTGGAAGTGTTAAAAAAGCGGCTATGAAGCTCGGTGGGATATGGGAGAGGAAGAGAGTGAGGAACGTTTTAAGAGTCTGCTCTAAGAGGCTTGAAGGTAGGAACAAAGAACCGCAACCTTCATAAGTCCGCTGTCTTAGAAGTTCTGAGGGCTCGTGGTCTAGTGGTTATGACGCCGCCCTTACGAGGCGGTGGTCCCCGGTTCGAATCCGGGCGAGCCCACTTTATTATATCGAAACTAAAATTAATTAAAACGTGTTGGTAAACGTTCAACAACCGAAAACGATTTTTAGCGTCACAACAACTAAGGTAAGGCGTTGAAAGGCCCGCCAGCCATGCGTCCCCTGAAAGGTGATGGGGAAACCACACGGCGGGCTACAAATAATTATTCAGCGGTAAATTCCCCGGATAACGAAAGTGTTTTTTAATATTGAGCAGGCGATAAAATCATGTCTTCTTCGGAATCCGAGAAAAAGTCTGAGAAAACGTCAAGAATCCCCGGTTTTTACAAGCTGAGCGTTGAGGAGAGACTCGAAAAAGTTGCCGAGTTCGCGGGTCTTACCGAAGAGGAAAAGGAACTCCTGCTCAAACAGGGCTTGAGCCTGGACATAGCGGACAGGATGATAGAGAACGTGATAGGAACTTTCGAGTTACCCCTCGGAATCGCAACCAACTTCCTGATCGACGGGAAGGATTACCTGATCCCGATGGCGATAGAGGAGCCGAGCGTCGTTGCCGCTGCGAGCAACGCTGCAAAGATGGCGAGAGCTAAGGGAGGTTTTGTCACAGACGTTACACCTCCAGTAATGATAGGGCAGGTTCAGATAACCAAGGTCAAAAACCCGTTCGCTGCGAAGATGGAAATCCTAAGAAACAAGGACGAGATAATCGAGAAGGCGAACGAGCAGGACTCGATGCTCGTGAAACTTGGAGGAGGTTGCAGAGACATAGAAGTCAGGGTCATCGACACCATGCTGGGCCCGATGGTTGTTGTTCACCTTCTCGTTGACGTGAGGGATGCGATGGGAGCCAATGCCGTTAACACTATGGCAGAGGCCGTTGCTCCCCTCCTCGAGAAGCTGAGCGGTGGAAAAGTCAGGCTCAGGATAGTCTCCAACCTTGCGAGGTACAGGCTTGCAAGAGCTAAAGCCGTTTTCGCCAAGAAAGAGATCGGTGGAGAGGATGCTGTGGAGGGAATAATGCAGGCATACGCCTTCGCTAAAGCAGATCCTTTCAGGTGTGCAACCCACAACAAGGGCATAATGAATGGCGTTTCCGCTGTTGTAATAGCAACTGGTAACGACTTCAGAGCTGTTGAGGCTGGAGCTCACAGCTACGCTGCATTCCACGGAGGGTACAAACCGCTAACTTGCTACGAAGTGAACGAAGATGGAGATCTTGTGGGAACGATAGAGATACCAACAGCAATAGGAGTCGTTGGAGGAGCTACGAGAGTTAACCCGCTCGCAAGGATATGCCTAAAGATCCTTGGCATAAGCACGGCTGAGGAGCTTTCGAGAATTTTGGCAGCAGTTGGCCTAGCTCAAAACTTCGCAGCTCTCAGGGCTCTAGCTACGGAGGGAATTCAGAGGGGGCATATGGAGTTACACGCAAGAAACCTTGCAATCACGGCTGGAGCAAAAGCTGAGGAAGTTGACAGGATAGTTGAGATAATGGTGAAGGAGAGAAGGATAAAGATGGACTACGCAAAGGAGCTACTAGAAAAGCTCAGAGCTGGAAAGCTGTGACTTTTTCTCTTTTGTTTACAGTTTAACTCACAAAAATAGAAAAAGAGTCACTCGCAGCTCAAAACTTCCTCTACCGTGTCCTCAAGGCAGAACTCGTCGTGGAGTATTTTCACGGCCTTTCTCCCATCCTCCTTCGAAACAGCAAAACTGATGTTGTACTCACTGCAGCTCTGGCTTATCATAATGATGTTGATCCCGGCCTTGCCAAGAGCCGAGAATATCCTCCCTGCTACTCCCGGAGTTCCGGCCATTCCTGCTCCAACAGCACTCACAACAGCCACATCGTCGAGCTTTGAGACCTTGACATTCCCGTTCCAGCTGTCCACATTTGTAAGAGTTCTCATCGCTCTCCCCAGGTCTCCCCTGTCTATGACCATCGAAAGGTTCAGCTCGGATGAGCTCTGACTTATCATGATAACGTTAACTCTCTCCTCGGCGAACCTCCTGAAAACTTCAGCCATTATTTCAGCAAAATCAAATCCCGCACCGCTCACGTTAACTATTGCGACCTTCTCTATCAGGCTGAGAGCCTTAACGACTCCCATAGAGGAGTTACACCCGTCCTTTATAACAGTCCCTGGAGCATCCGGGTTGAAAGTATTCTTTATCCTCACAGGAATTCTATTTCTTATCAGAGGCTCAAGAGCTCTCGGATGAAGGATCTTCGCTCCGAAATGAGCAAGTTCCATGGCCTCCTGGTAGCTTATCTCTGGAATTAGCTTCGCATTTGGAACGATCTTAGGATCGGCGGTCATAACTCCGTCGACTTCCTTCCACAGCCATACTTCATCCGCATCTATTGCAGAGGCTATGAGGGTTGCAGTTAAATCGCTTCCGCCCCTGCCAAGAGTTGTTATATTTCCATCCTCCGTAACTCCAATAAAGCCAGTAACAACGGGAATTACGTGTCTTATACTTATCAGAGGTTCTATTCTACTCCTTATAAGCTCGCAAGACGTTTTGAGAGGTCTTGCCCTCCCAAAGTGAGAGTTTGTCACTATTCCAGCATCCCCACCGGTCATAGCGAGGGATTCTACTCCAAGAGAGAGTAGAGCCGAGGAGAATATGGGGGCAGAAAGTCTCTCTCCAAAGGAGAGAATATAATCCTCACTCCTCTTCGTCAGTTCTCCTAGGTAGCTGATTCCGAGCAGAACCTTCTCAAGTTCATCGATAAGCCTATCTATGTGTTCCATTACCCTTGCCCTATATGGCTCGTCAACTGCATCCCTGACAGCATCGTAGTGCTTCTTAGCAAGTTCGGCGACGAACATCTTTATGAATCCAGTCGACTGTTCAGCGTAGCACTTTTTTGCTGCGTTTGTTAAAGAATCCGTAACTCCTGCCATTGCCGAAACAACGACGACGACTTCGTTGTCAGCATACTTCTTCACGAGCTTGGCACAGTGTCTTATGCTCCTACCGTCCTTCACACTGGCGCCGCCGAACTTCATAACGATTCTCATTTTATCACCAGTTCGCTGATGGAAGCAGGAATAAAAACTGGTAATATAAAAGTTGCTGATTGTCGAAGCTTACCAGTGACACCAGACGCAACTTTAAACGTTTGGCTCGAATTATATCTTAAGGTGTATGTCACCGCATCGAACAGAAAAAGCTTAAATACGCACGGGAGAACCTCTATCGCTCTACCCTTCTTCAGCTAGGGAGGAGAGCTGAATGGTGAAAGAAGAGGCAAGAAATCTCTTTGAGAAGTTCAAGCAGGCAGTGAAGGATCACCACGAGTTCTTCGGCAGTTCCATTCCCTTGATAGCGAGCGAGAACGTCACAAGCATGGCTGTGAGGAGATTCTACCTCTCGGACTTCGGGTGCAGGTATGCTGAAGGAAAGGTTGGAAAGAGGTTCTACCAGGGCTGCATGTACATCGATGTCGTGGAGGATGTAGCTATAAAGCTCACGAAAATGCTCTTCAACTCAGAACACGTGAATGTTCAGCCGATTTCCGGAGTTACGGCAAACATAGCAGCTTTTTTCGCTCTCGCAAAACCGGGAGATAAGGTCTTCTCCCTTTCCGTTCCGTGCGGTGGGCACATCTCACACCACCGCTTTTCCGCTGCGGGAATAAGAGGTGTGGAAGTCGTAAATTATCCGTTTGACATGGAAAACCTTAACATAGATGTTGACAAGACGAGAAAGCTCGCTTTGAAGGAGAAGCCGAAGGTGTTCGTGCTCGGAGCGAGCCTCTACCTCTTCCCCCATCCAGTGGAGGAGATAGCAGAGATAGCAAGCGAAGTCGACGGCAGAGTGATGTATGATGCAAGCCACGTTTTGGGATTGATAGCCGGAAAGCAGTTCCACGACCCAGTCCCTTACTCCGACGTGGTAACGGCTTCAACTCACAAGACCTTCCCTGGACCGCAGAGAGCGATAATCCTAAGCAGAGCCGAGCTGGCAAAAAAGGTCGACAATGCGGTCTTTCCAGGAGTTGTTAGCAACCACCACTTACACAGCCTAGCAGCTTACGTTGTCGCATGTATGGAGATGCTTGAGTTCGGGGAGAGTTATGCAAAGCAAATAGTCAGAAACGCGAAAGCTTTGGCTGAAGCCCTACATAGCCTTGGCTTTAACGTGGTCGGAGAGAGTCTTGGCTTTACGGAGTCGCACCAAGTGGCTGTTGATGTGAGCGAGTTCGGTGGTGGCGATCCTGTTGCAAAGATGTTCGAGAGAATAAACATAGTCCTAAACAAGAACCTTCTTCCTTGGGATGACCTAACAAAAACCGAAAACCCCTCGGGAATAAGGATAGGTGTGCAGGAAGTAACGAGGATCGGAATGAAGGAAGAGGAGATGAAGGCTCTCGCCGAAATAATGTGGAATGCCGTAAACAAGAAGAAGAGCGAAGAGGAGCTCAGAAGGGATGTAATAGAACTTAAAAAAGAATTCACAAGTGTGAAATACGCGTTCGACGAAAGCGAAATATACGCAATTGTAGAAAGCTTTTTAAGTGAGCTTTAGAGAAAGATTTAAATCCCATCCAATTTAGGCTGGGCAAATCCGGGATCGCCGAGATCCCGAAAAAGTATCACCTACCGCCTGCGAAAACAACGGGGCTGTTGTGAGAACATGATGCTGGAAAAGTTGGTTGAGAGAAAAGAGCAGCTCGAAAACGAACTTCAGGAATGCATAAAGAAGAGGGACGAACTGAACAAGCTTGCGAGGGAGTACGCTGACAGGAGAGACCAGCTAAACAAAGAGGTCAGGGAACTGCTTGCAAAGGCAAAGGAATGCAAAGAAAAGAGAGATGAGTTCAACGAGAGGGCTAAGGAAGTTAAGGCCAAGAGGAACGAGCTTCACAAGGAAATAGACAAACTCTACAAGGAGTTAGACAAACTCAGGAAGCACATAGACAGAGGTGGAAGACCTCTCGGAGAGATAGAAAAAGAGATTCGAAGGCTCGAGTTCAAGCAGCAGACGAGCGTGCTAACGATAGAAAAGGAGAGAGCCCTCGTAGAGAGGATAGCAAAGCTAAAGAGAGAACTCGAAATGAGAAAGGAGCAACTTGAAAAGCACGAGGAATTCAAGAGGCTGATAGCGAAGATCAGAGAGTTAAAGGCAGAGGCAAAGGAACTGCACCAGCAGATGCTCGAACTCGTGAGCAAGGCAGATGCGTACCACGAGGAAATGCTTTCGATTTTCAAGCAGGTTGACGAAAAGAGAAAGCAGGCTGACGAGATGCACGAGAGCTTCCTGAAGAGCAAGAAGGAAGCGGACTTGTACCACGCGAAGATAGGCAAGATAAGGAAGGACATAAGAGACCTCGAGAAGATAATAAAGGCTCTCAAGGCAAAGCAGGCAAAGAGCAAGGAGGAAAGGGAGAAAGAAGAGCTCATCAGAAAGGCAAGAGAGATCTACGAGATGTTCAAGAGAGGAGAGAAGCTCGAAACAGAAGACATTCTGCTTCTCCAGAGGGCAGGGTTAATCTAATTTTTTATTTTATAATTTATATTTTACTTCACTGAAGTTTGTGTTCCTAGTGTCTACTCAATGCATGCAAATTATCACTCACGTTTACCATCAGACGCTAGACTTTCATAAAGACGAAAGAGGACAGAATGGCAAAGGTGGCGGCTGTGAAGAAGACTAGTTCTCTGCTCGCACTCCACAGCAATCCATAGATGGCGTTGAAAATCAGAGCTGAAATGCCGAAGCACAGCTGAAAAGCTCCCATCCCAAACCCGTAGTTTTCGGCTATCTCCGCCACGAAACTCCTCTGAACGGCATCGGTCATTGCCATGAACACGCCAAGCAAGACGAGCGATAAAGCGGGATATACGAGGGCTGATAAGCAGGCCAGAGCCATCACAGAGTAACCGAGAGAAGCCACAACTCTCTTTCCGACGATATCTGAGACCATTCCTGCCGGGTAGGAAAGGAGGGCGTAGATAGCCGTAAACAGGACGTAAGCTGAGAGAGAGGCAACAATCCCCTTAAAGTTGACGAGGAAGAACATGTAGCTCAGATTTGCTGCACCAAAAATTAAAGAGAGTAGGGCAAATCTCCTCATTCTGAGGCCGAGCTTCGGCTTTTTCACCCTAATACCAGTCTCCCTGACTAAAAGAATCGGGACGAGGGAGAAAAAGCCGACGATCGCAGCTGCAAGCAGTACTTTCCTCACGTTATCCCAGTGAATGAAAAGAAACAGGGCCAGTGACGCTCCGACAACGGCTCCAAGGCTGTCCATCGCTCTGTGAAATCCAAAAGCTCTGCCCTTTTCGTTTTTCCTCGAGCTTTCAGCTATTAGAGCGTCTCTTGGAGCGGTCCTTATTCCCTTTCCGCACCTTTCGAGGAGCATAAAAAATAGGGCAGAGAAAGGAGTGCTAGATAGGCAAATTCCAAACTTTGAGAGCTGAGAAAGAGAGTAGCCAGCAAAAACGAGTTTCTTTTTACCCTTCACATCTGAGATGTAACCCGAAACTACCTTCATAATGCCCGAAATGCCCTCCACTATCCCCCCGGCCAGGCCGATTGCGAGAGATGAAGCTCCGATGGACGTGAGGAAGAAGGGGAGAAGCGGGAACATCATCTCGCTGCTCATATCGTTCAGAAAACTCACGAGGGAGAGCAACTTCACGTTTCTGTCTGGCATGAAGTGAGAGAGACCATAAACTTCATAAACCTGATGCAAGAATGCTTGTGCAAGGGCCGGTAGCTCAGCGGTAGAGCGCCGCCTTGGCATGGCGGAGGCCTGGGGTTCAAATCCCCACCGGTCCATTTT
>JAMOMT010000154.1 GCA_027066965.1 Archaeoglobaceae archaeon | reverse complement strand
TCTTCCTTACCAGAAAGTGGATCCTGTAGTAGTGCTCCTTCGCCCAGCTGACGACCGGCTGAGTAGCTTTGTCGTACTTTGTCGCCTCGCACGCAACTTTTGCTATCAGAACTCTAAGCCCGAGCTCGGGATAGAAGTCTGTCTTCTCCGCAAAGCACGAGTACTTCCTCATGCAGGAGTTGACAGCCGAGCCGCACAGAGCGGCTGTGTCAGTTGCCGTGAAACTCATCGCCCTCTTCGCTGAGAAGCAGGCCGGGTCGATGAATGGGGAGGGGGAGCCGAACGGATCGATATCGACGTGGGGAAAAAGCTCTGAGTTCATGAGAATTCTCGCGTCCTCGTTCCTGACCTCAGCGTCAATCCCGTTTAGCCTGAGGTTTCTCCTTATTACCTCAACTGCCTTTTTGCTGAAGTCGTTGAACACCACCTCCTTGCCTGCCTCAAGCCTTGCTCTTATTCCTCTCACTCCCGATGCCGACAAGGCATCAAGGTATTTCCAAGGCATCTGCCTGAAAACGAGCACATCCACATCTCTGCAAAACCTCATCCTCGGGTTGTAGAAAACCCCCTCGACCTCAACCTTCGCAAGCCCCTCTGCAATCACGGAATCACCTCAAAATGCAACAACCATCAGACAAACATCTCCGCTATCTCTTCAGCGACGCGATCTCTGTTCCTCTCGTCTATGGTGTAAACCCTGAACTTCTCCCTCACCTCCCTGAGCACGGGATGGTTTGACCTCATGTGGATTGACAGCAGAACGTTAGAGTTACTGTCAACAAACTTTCTAACGAATTCAGCGAACTTCCTACTTTTGAGCTCCATGGGCCCGACCTCGTCTATTATAATTACTCCGCCAACGACGTTGCCTAACCTGCTCTCGAGCTTCCCAACGTAGAACTCGAATTCCTCGACGTTGACGCAGTACTTTCCAACTTTCCTGCTCGACGGACAGCTCGAAACACTTGCAACGCTGGCGAGAGTAAAGTTCTCCCCGCTCTCGAGGTCAACGACCTCAAATCCAATCCTCCTACCACCTTTCCTAACTTCCTTCGTCACAAAGCCCGAGCATTCGATACCTTTCTCCCTCAGCATCCGGTAAACCTTCAGGCACAGAGTTGTCTTTCCGACGCCCGGCCTTCCAGTCACAGCGACCTTCATCGAAGACACTCTGAATCTCTTTTTATACCATTTTTCCAAGTTGAATTAATGCACTACGACATTGTGATCGTGGGAGGGGGACCGGCTGGCTCTCTAACGGCTCTGAACCTCGAAGGCGAGAGAGTGGCTCTGCTGGAGGAACACCAGAGTGCCGGCTTTCCAGCCCAATGTGCGGGACTGATAAGTCAGGACTGCCTAAAACTCCTGAAAAAGTACGTTGATGCGGAGAAATTTACGCTCAACAGGATAGATGGGGCGTACTTCTTTTCTCCATCCGGAGAGTTCGCAAAGTTGAGAGGCAGGAGCAGAGGCGTGGTTGTGGAGAGGAAGCTGATGGACTGCGAGTTCATAAAGACCTGCCCTGCAGACGTTTTCGTCAAGGCGAAGGTTACGGGAGTCAAGAAAGATGAGGAAGAGTTCCTCGTAAGGAGTGTTAGAGGGGACTTCAGAGCCAGTTACGTAGTAGGAGCTGACGGTCCCAGCTCTATTGTGGCGAGAGAGCTTGGCTTTGACAGGCCAAAAGTGCTCTCAGCGGCGCAAGTGGAATGCAAAATGAGCATGGACGAGAGCTTCGTGGAAATATACTTCGGCTACTCGGACTTCATGTTCGGCTACGCAGTTCCAACGGGAGACGGCTTTGCGAGGGTTGGAGTTGTTTCCAAGAGCAACGCCATAAGGTGGCTTCAAAAGCTTCTGAAAGAGCATCCGTCCGTCTCAAAGAGAGTTGATAGCATGAAAGTCGACGAAATCAACTGCGGAGCAATACCCTTCGGCCTCGTGGAGTTCGTGAGAGGGTATGCAGTTCTGATAGGGGACTCGGCGGGAATGGTAAAGCCGTACACGGGAGGGGGTTTATACTACCTCGCGATAGCTGCGGAGCTGCTCGGAAAGCACTTTCCAAACCTGGAGAAGTTCAGGGAAGAATATATGAGAAAGCTGGGGAAGGAGTACGCCATTGGCATGAGGATTGCCAAGCTCTACAAGGAGCTGAGCGATAGCGACTACGACTACCTAGTGAGGCTGGGAAAGGAGAACGAGGAGCTCGCTGAGAGTTTGCACATGGACAAGCCATCAACGCTGATCAGGGTGCTGCCTCTGATGTTAAAGGTCGTGAAGAATCCGAGGCTTGCTGTGAAGATTGCGAGGTGTCTTCTTTAATGTTTGAATTGCTTTAATGTTTAAATTATAATCAAATCAAAAAAGAAATAACCTCAAAACGCTCTAAACGTTTAAGCTCATTATGTGAAATTGATGGGTGCCCACTTTACAAACCACGACAAATCATGACCCCAAACAATCCGGACAAGTTTTTATATCTCCCCGCAAACTCCCGGATATGATAGCTGACGTTTACATAGAGCTCAAGAAGGGTGTGACAGACCCGGAGGGCGAGGCGACGAAAAAAGCTCTCAGACTCCTCGGCTTCAGGAACGTGAGGTCAGTTTCATCCTGCAAGGTGTTCAGAATCGAACTCGATGCTAAGACGAGGGAGGAGGCCGAGGCCGAGATAAAGGCCATGTGCGAGAAATTGCTCGTGAATCCGGTGATACAGAACTACAGAATTGAGTGGGTGGACTGATTTCTCTACTGATTTCGATTTCGTATTTTTGACAGATTTTTGCAATTTTGTTTGTTGCTTCCTTACATTCGACTGCCAATACCAACAGTAACGTTGTCAGCACTCAAACCGGAACCAACAACAGACCGATCAAACAACCAGCCCCCTAAACACCAAACTCCAGATCGCAAAGGCAACAAAAACGATTTTAAAATGTCGAATCCCGGGAGAAAGCATGAGCGAGATCATGGAAATGCTCATAAGAAGAGGTTTCCTCTGGCAGTCATTCGAGATATACGGTGGAATGGCAGGTTTCATAGATTACGGCCCTCTCGGCAACGGTTTAAGGAGGAGGCTCGAAAACCTGTGGAGAGAGTTCTTCGTCGTGAACGAGAGGGCTGTCGAAATAGACTGCCCGACGGTTGGTATAGAAGAAGTTTACATCGCCTCGGGGCACGCTACATCCTTCACAGACGTCGCGATAGAGTGCAAGCAGTGCGGTAAAGTTTACCGAGCTGACCACTACGTCAAGGAGAAGCTCGGGCTGGAAATAGACGAGAGCGTTGATGCTGTTAAAGCGGTTCTGCAGGAGTTCGACCTGAAGTGTGAGTGCGGAGGAGAGTTCAAAGAGCCTGAGCCGTTCAACTTGATGTTCGAGACGAAAATAGGGCCGGGCAAGGGCAAGAAGGGTTACCTTAGACCAGAAACAGCCCAGGGTATCTTCATAGCGTTCAAGAGGCTCTCGGACTACTTCAGGGACAAGCTGCCCTTCGGAGTCGCTCAGATAGGCAGGTCTTACAGGAACGAGATCAGCCCGAGGCAGGGAGTCATAAGGCTGAGGGAATTCAACCAGGCGGAGCTGGAGTTTTTTGTTCACCCAGAGAAAAAGACCCATCCAGGGTTTTCGGCCTACAAAGACGTTGTCGTAAAGCTTGTGGACAAGAACGATGGAGAGCACGAGATCAGTCTTGGAGAAGCAGTAGAGAGGGGAATAATCCTCAACGAGCTCATAGCCTACTTCATAGCAAGGACAAGGGAGTTCCTGCT
>JAMOMT010000153.1 GCA_027066965.1 Archaeoglobaceae archaeon | reverse complement strand
TCAGAGTTGCGATGGAAGTTAGGACGAGAAGGCAGAAAGAAGGTAGGGGACCAATCTACATGAGCGACGAGAAGCTGAGAGAGCTTGTCGACAGATGTACGCTTTGCATGAACTGCGTTTTTGCCTGCCCCCACAACCTCAGGATAGATAAAGCGATGGAGTTGGCTAAGAGAGGAGACTTCAGCTACTTCGAAAAGATAGAAGACGTCTGTCTTGCTTGTGGGAGGTGCGAGCAGGCCTGCCCAAGGGGAATAGATATAGTGGACGTAATAATGAAAGCTGCATACAAGCACATGGTTAGCAAATCCGGCAAGATGAGGGCTGGCAGAGGGCCAATTAGAGATACTGAGATCAGAAAGGTTGGGCAGCCAATAGTCATGGGAACGATTCCGGGAGTCATTGCTCCAATAGGGTGCCCGAACTACCCGAAGTCGAGAAAGGAAGTTGCGGAGATAATAGAGGAGTTCTTGAAGAGGAAGTACATAGTCGTAACGACTGGCTGCCACGCGATGGACCTGGGTATGTACAAAGACGAGGAGGGCAAGAGTCTCTACGAGAAATATCCAGGAGTTTTTGACGCTGGTGGATTGGTTAACAACGGCAGCTGTGTTTCGAACTCACACATAACTGGGGCTGCGATAAAAATAGCGGCGATATTTGCTCAGAGACCTCTGAGAGGGAACTACGCTGAGATAGCGGACTACATCCTCCACAGGATAGGTGCGGTTGGTCTAGCATGGGGGCCTTACAGCCAGAAGGCAGCGAGCATAGCCACGGGCTTCAACAGGCTCGGAATTCCGGCAGTCGTTGGTCCTCACGGCTCGAAGTACAGGAGAGGCTACGTCGGAAAGCTCTGGAAGAAGGAGAAGTGGTGGGTTTACGACATAAAGACGAGGAAGAAGATGACCATAGAGCCCTGCCCAGATTGTCTGCTCGTCGTGGCTGAGACAAAGGAGGAGGCGATGGTTCAGCTTGCAAGGCTCTGCATAAGGCCAGGAGATACGTACATGGGCAGGCAGATCAAACTAACACACTACCTCGAAATAAGCGAGAAGTACCTTGGATGCCTTCCAGACGACTGGCATCTCTACGTGAGGACTGAGCTTGATTTGCCGACGAAAATGAAGGAGAAGCTGTTAAAGATTCTTGAGGATGAGCACGGTTGGAAGATAGACTGGAACAAGAAGAAGATAGTTGAGGGGCCGATAAGGAGCTACGATGCTGGCTTTAACCCTACTATGGTTGAGCACGTTTACGAAAAGTACACGGGAGAGAAGATAACTGGAGACGGAGGGGAGTGAATTGGAGCTGAAGAAGTTTGATGTTGCGGATTTGCAGGTCGAGGAGGCAAAGCTGATAAGCCCGGACATGCTCGCCAAAATGATAAGGAGAGCTGAAAGACCTGTTCTCGTTACCGGTGGAAAGCTATTAGAAGACGAAATACTTGTAGATCTCGCTGCTGAGATTGCGACAAGGGGAAAGATGGAGGTAATCGCTACTGGTGGTTCGTCAAAGCCCCTAATTGAGAGGCTTGTCGAGAAAGGCGTGAAAGTTAAAACGAGTACTCTACACCACTTCACCCAGATGGTTCTTGACGGTCTCTACAATAAAAGACTCCTTGTGTTCCTTGGATTCGAACCTTATCTCCTTTCGAGAATGCTCTCCTCGATCAGACATTTCTCAAAAGCCATTACCGTTAGTGTAGACACCTATTACCAGCCTCACGCGAGGCTGAGCTTTCCGAATTGCGAGAATTACGGTCTGCTTGAAACTCTTGTTTCGTTTCTGTAACGATCAAACATATATAACCGAAGATCCAAGGTGATAGGATGGTTGAAAGGAAGAAGGTGGAGATACCAGAAGATGTTAAGGTCAAGGTAAGCGAGGGGGAGGAGTACGACTTCCCCGTTGACATCTCGCCCATGCATGAGGGTGAGAGGATAAGGAAAGGAGACATGTACGTCGAATTAGCAGGCCCAAAGCAGCCGGGTTTCGAACTAGTTATGGCTCTGCCAGCTGATCAGGTAGAGGACATGAAGGTAACTCTCGTTGGAAAAGACCTGGACGAGCTCGAGGAGGGGAAAGCTCACCCGTTTGCCATGATATACTACGTTGCTGGAGAGAAGATAGACAACGATCTGGAACCAATAATAGAGAGGAGAAATCACGACTTCCAGAACTACATCGAGGGAGTAATGCACCTCAACCAGAGGTACGACGTGTGGGTTAGAATAGGCAAAAACGCTGTTGAAAAAGGCCTTAAGAGTCTGATAACCATAGCGAAAGCGGTAATGCTCCTCTTTAAGAACGAAATGCCTTTCATAGAGAAGATAGAGGCCGTTTACGCCACTGACAGAGAGTTCGTGGAGAAAACGCTGAAGGAAGTTGCGATGCCGATATTCGAGGAGAGAGATGCAAGGGTAGAATCACTGCACGACGAAGACGTTGACGAGTTCTACTCGTGCACACTCTGTCAGAGCTTTGCTCCCGCTGACGTCTGCATAATAAGCCCCGACAGACCCTCTCTCTGCGGAGCTATAACTTGGTTCGACGGAAGAGCTGCTGCGAGAGTAGATCCAGAGGGGCCAAACAAGCCCGTGCCTAAGGGAGAGATACTCGACCCAATAGGTGGAGAGTACAGCGGAGTTAACGAGTTCGCAAAGGCGGAAAGTGGAGGAGTTACCGAGAGAATAAAGCTCCACAGTTTTCTCGAGTGCCCCCACCCGTCGTGCGGTTGCTTCGAGGTAATAGGCTTCTACATGCCGGAGGTTGATGGCATTGGATGGGTTCACAGGGGATTTCCAGAGCCAGCTCCTAATGGCTTGACTTTCTCTTCGATGGCAGGGCAGACTGGAGGTGGAAAGCAGGTAGTTGGCTTCCTTGGTATAGGTATAAGCTACTTTAGAAGTAAGAAGTTCATTCAAGCCGACGGAGGGTGGTACAGAGTCGTCTGGATGCCAAAGGAGCTGAAGCAGAAAGTTCTGCAGTACATCCCGGAGGACATGAGGGACAAGATTGCGACGGAAGAGGATGCAAAGACAATGGACGAGCTGAGAGAGTTTCTCAAAAGGGTTGACCACCCAGTCGTGAAAGGTGTTGTCAGGCCAGTTGACGGGAAGAAGATAACAGAGGGGTGGGCTGAGGAGAGCGAGGAAGAGGAAGCTGAAGAGGAAAGCATTGAGGGTGTTGAAGGAGAGGGTGCCCCAGTACAGATGCCGCAAATGACACAGATGCCTATGCAAATGCCCATGCCAACGCAGATGCCCCAGATGCTGCCATTTACCCAAGCCGGCCCAACGATAAAGCTCGTGATAAAGAACGCGACGATATCAATAGACAAGATAATCGTGAAGAAGAAAGAAAATAAGAAGGAAAAGAAGTGAGAGATGGATATGAAGATTACGCTGAAGGGTGCAAAGATATATGTTGAAAAAGTGAGCTTCGAAACTAGAGAGGACAAGAAAGGCAAAGGTAGGAGAAAAAAGAAAGATAAGGACGAGAGCGGACAGCAAGAGTAAGAAGTAAAAAAGAGTGGGAGAGGTGAGCCCAATAACTGTAATAGCAGTAACGGGCAAGGGAGGGACCGGGAAAACGGTGTTTGCGGCAATGCTAATACTGCGTTTGTGTAGAAAAGGCTACCTTCTCGCTGTGGACGCAGACCCTGATTCAAACCTGCCGGAGGCTCTCGGAGTTGAGGAAGGAGTGGAGAAAACGCTGGGTGAGGTGAAAGAACTGTTCCAGCACACGAGAGACGAAATTAGGGGGGACAAGGAGATCTGGTTCGAGGCGAAGATATTCGAGGCGATAAACGAACTCGACGAATTCGACCTGATAGTTATGGGCAGACCCGAAGGAGAAGGATGTTACTGCTACACGAACAACTTGCTCAGAGGAATATTGAGGAAGTTCATGCAGCACTACGACTACGTGGTCGTTGACTGCGAGGCTGGCTTGGAGCACTTCAGCAGGAAAACAATAGATAGAGCTGACTGCGTTGTCGTCGTTACAGACACGTCAAGGAAGGGGCTTAAAACTGCTGAGAGGATATCCTCTCTAATGTGTGAACTTAACTTGAAGGCAAAGAAGGGGTTGGTAGGAAATAAGGCAGACGAAAGGGCGGAGGAGATAATGAGGGAGTTTGCAGAAGAGAGAGGGTTCAAGTTCCTCGGAGCTTTACCTTACGATGAGAAGTTAGCTGAGTATGACATGCTCGGCAAAAGCGTTAAGGATCTCTTACTTGAGCAACCCGATTCGAAGTTCGTTAGAGCATTTGAAGAGGTATTTGAAAAGTTCAAGTCTTGGTGTTTGTGCGTTTAACGATCATAATACTGGGTGATAATCATGTCAAAAATAACCCTTGAGGACATACTAAAGCTCCTCTCGAAGTACGATGTCGAGGAGCTTGAAGGCGTGGAAATTGAGGGAGATATAGAGATAGAGTTAGAGAGTTCTTCCGGCATAAATCCGCAGTATTTGCAGGCGATAGGGATGGAACTGGGCATGGCTGCCTATCATCTGGCAAGAGCTGCTATGATGCTTGGCTTCCCAATTCAGCAGCTCTTCGGGGGTGATGCAAGCGCGAGCGGGTTTCAGTCAATGCAGCTCCCTCAGTTCCCTCAAGCTTACCAGCCTGCTCCTCCAGCAGTAGCAAAAGAGAAGAAGATAGAGCTGATAAAGAAGAAGTTCGAGCCGTACAAAGTAGAGTGGAGCGGCTACGTTGAGGAGGTTCAGCTTGGAGCAACGCCCAAAGAGGGCGGGACAAGGAAGTACACAATAAAGCTCGGGGGGGAAAAGAGCTTACCATTCTACATATTCGACGCCCCTCAGCCCAATTTGCCGGCAATATCGATAGATGTGTTCGACAGACCAGTCCCCCTGCCAAAGGCCGTGAGAGTTCACTACGAAGATGTTATGGGTCACCCGGACGAGTGGGCGAAAAAGGTCATAAAGAAGTTTGGGGCAGACGCTGTCACTATTCACCTGATAAGCACTGATCCTTTACTTGATGACACTCCACCTCACGAGGCCGTCAAAACAGTAGAAGACGTTCTGCAGGCTGTGAAGTGTCCGATAATCGTTGGTGGGAGCGGAAACAAGGAGAAAGATCCGGTTCTGTTGGAGAAGGTGGCTGAGGTCGCTGAGGGAGAAAGAGTTCTGCTTGCAAGTGCAACTCTCGACATGGACTGGGAGAGGATAGGAAAGGCTGCAAAGGAGCACGGACACTGCGTTCTCGCCTGGACCCAGATGGACATAAACAGCCAGAGAACTCTCAATAGGTACCTGCTGAAGAGAGTTGGATTGCCGAGAGACAGCCTCGTCATGGACCCAACTACAGCAGCTCTTGGCTACGGTTTGGATTACGCTTACTCGAACATGGAAAGGGCAAGACTTGCAGCTCTAAAAGGTGATGAGGATTTAGCATTCCCCGTTTCGAGCGGAACGACCAACGCCTGGGGTGCGAGAGAGGCATGGATGAAGGAGTCTCCGCTTGAGGGAGACTACTCGTGGGGTATGAGAGAACATAGAGGTCCGCTCTGGGAGATTATTACAGGTTTAACCCTCTCACTGGCAGCTGTCGACATATTCATGATGATGCACCCTGTCAGTGTTGCAGTGCTAAAGGAGCTGATACACACCCTCGGAGGAAAGAAGGAAGTGGAGGTCGAGTGTGAGGACTGGATTTCTGCTGAGCTTAGTTGATAAAGGTGACTCAAGATTGGATCGCCAAAAAAGCTAAAAGGTGGATAAAAATGAAGGCAAAAAGTCCCCTCGAAATCTACAAGCTTTTGCCCGGAACGAATTGTGGGGAGTGTGGTTATGACACTTGCATGAGCTTTGCTGCTCACGTTCTCGACAGAACTGCCAAGATAGAGGACTGCAAGCCTCTCGTGGAGCAGGCGAAGAAGAGCAAGAAGGCAGCTGAGAAGCTGAGGAAGCTCAAGGAGATGACAGCTCCAGAGATAGATGAGGTCGTGATAGGCAAGGACCTGAAGATTGGAGGAAAGGAAGTTTTACACAGACACGAGCTGACATTCTTCAATCCCACAGCATACTTCTTCGACGTGAGCGACACGATGGATGAAAAAACGATAGACGAGAGGTGCAGTAGAGTTGTTGAGTACAAGAAGTTCTACGTCGGCAAATACCTTACTCTTGACGGGATTGCAGTTAGATGCGTGTCCAACAACCCGGATCAGTTTGCTGAAGTCGCAAAGAAGGTTGCCGGCTACGGAAAACCGATGATCCTTGTTAGCTTGAATGCTGAGTGTATGGAAAAGGCTCTCAAGGCTGTTGGGGACACTAACCCACTCATATACGCCGCAACTCCAGAAAACTGGGAGGACTTCTTCAGACTTGCAAAGAAGTACAACGTGCCCGTTACCGTGAGAAGCAAAGACCTAGACATGCTGAAGAGCCTGGCAGCTACATTCAAGGCTCACGAGATACCCGTTGTGATAGACCCAGTAACTGAGCCCGTAGGTAAAGGACTGCAGAAGACTTTCGAGAGGGTCGTTCAGCTAAGGAGGACTGCAATTCTTGGCCAGGACAAGGACATAAACTGCCCGATAATGATCACTCCAATCGCCGCCTGGGCGGTCGAAGGGGATGAAGTAGGAAAGATGTACTGGGAAACCGTGGTAGCGGGGCTGTTTACCGTCAAGTACGGAGACATCATGATTCTGCACAGCGTCGAGCCGCACACGATTATGCCCCTCGTAACCCTGAGAGCGAACATCTACACGGATCCAAGGACGCCCGTGCAGGTCGAACCGGGTCTGAGAGCGATAAACAACCCAGACAGGAACTCTCCCGTTTTGATAACTACGAACTTCGCTTTAACGTACTACACGGTAGAGAGCGACCTGCAGAGCAGCGGGGCGAGTGGGTGGTTGTTAGTTCTCGACACCGGTGGGCTTGGGGTTGAGGTAAGCGTTGCTGGTGGGCAGTTCACGCCCGAGAAGGTGAAGCAGCTCATGGAGGAGACGAAGGTTGCAGAGAAGGTTGATCATAGGTACCTAGTTATTCCGGGGCTGGCTGCGAGACTGCAGGGGGCGCTCGAAGACGAAACGGGGTGGAAGATACTCGT
>JAMOMT010000152.1 GCA_027066965.1 Archaeoglobaceae archaeon | reverse complement strand
ATAAGTCTCGCTCTGCTGACGCTCGGCATAACAAACGGACAGACCTGGGGCTGGTGGAGCAGAAAAACCCTAACGTGTTTCGTCGTTTCCATCCCTTACACGGTAGCTTTCGTTTTGAGAGAACTGAACTACGACTATCCTCTACTCGACTTCAGCCTTTTCAAAATAAGAAACTTTATGGTCGGCATAGTTGCGATTTCAATACTGTTCTTCGGTCTTTCTGCGTCTCTCTTCGTACTTCCGTACTTCCTGCAGGGAATAAAGGGTCTGACAGCCGAGGAGTCAGGCTACTGGATGATAGCCATACCCATCCTAAACACGTTCGTTGCCCCTCTTGCAGGTAGACTAAGTGACAGGATAGACCCGAAGTACCTAATGTGCCTCGGTCCTCTGTTTTTTGCCCTAAGTCTCTACAGGCTAACTGGAATTGAGGCAGACGTGAGCTACTGGAGGTTCTTCTTCGAGCTGATACCCATGGGAGCAGGAATGGGCTTGCTCATGTCCCCCTCTTACAACGTCATGATGGGCGCCGTTCCAAGGGAGAAGGTGGGGATGGCCAACGGAACTGTCAGATCTGTAAACACACTCGCACAGGCAATGGGAGTTGCAGTTGGTGGAGTTCTGATAGCAAACAGAATGAATGACTGGTTGCCAGGTTACGGCAACTGGATTCCCGATCCCGGTACAATGAGAACGCTCGAGCTACTTGCAAGGACGAAGACACCATTACCTCTGCTAGCAATGGTTCAAGGGTTCATTGACAGCATGCACTACGTTTTCTCCCTCGTAGTCTGGTTACCAGTTCTAAGCTCGCTCATAATATACCTGTTTCTAAGCTCTAAGAACTGAGAGAAAACTAGGACAACAAAGTGAGAGAGACGTACACAAAGAATATGGCTACAAAACTGTCGATTAGATTGTTTCGGAAAGCTTCATTGAACAAAGAAATCCAACCAAGTCAATCCTCGAATATCCTCTTTATCAGCCAGTCGGAGTCGAATTTCACGAGGTCGTCGTAGTCCTGTCCAACACCAACGAACAGCACTGGCTTTCCTGTGACATAGCTGACGGATATGGCAGTTCCACCTTTCGGATCTGCGTCAAGCTTTGTGAGAATCGAACCGTCGATTCCAACTGCTTCGTTGAACATCCTCGCTCTCTCAACCGCATCATTCCCGGCTATGCTCTCGTCGACGAATATTGTCATGTCCGGCTCTGTGACCCTCTTTATCTTCTCGAGCTGGTCTATGAGGTTTTTCTTCGTGTGCATCCTTCCAGCAGTATCGGCGAGCACAATGTCTATGCCCTTGCTCTCCGCGTGCACTATCGCGTCGTATATCACCGCTGCCGGATCTGCTCCCGCCTTATGCTTTATCAGCCTGACTCCAAGTCTCTTTGCGTGCTCCTCGAGCTGCTCTATCGCCCCTGCTCTAAAGGTGTCTCCCGCAGCCAGAACGACGGAATAACCCCTATCCATTAACCTCTTCGCGAGCTTGGCTATGGTCGTGGTCTTTCCAGTCCCATTAACGCCGACGAAGATTATGTTGACTGGCTTCCTCTCAGCGACGAGCTTGTCGAGGTACTCATCAAAATCGAACTTATTTCTATCAAGAATTTCCTTTATAATAATTTTCAGCTCTTCTATAACTATATCAGCAAGCTTCTCGCCTATCTTCTTCCTTCTGCCAACCAGCCTCTCCCTCAACATCGCAGATATTTCCTCAACGACCTCAAAGGCGACATCACTCTCGAGCAGAATCATCTCAAGCTCGGGAAGGATGTCGTCAAGCTTCTTCTCGTCTATTATAACTTCCCTCTTGAGAATAAGGGTCGAAACTTTCTCCTTGAATCCGATCTTGCCCCTGATCTTGGAGGCAAGTTTGCCCTTCTCCTCTACTTTCTCTACTTCCTCAACTTTTTCTTCAACTTTTTTCTCTACTTTGGCCTTCTCAACCTCAACCCGCTCAACAGCTTTTTCCACTCTTTCGGCTTTCTCAACTCTTACGGGTTCAGGCCTTATTTCCTCTACTTTTGCCGGTTCTTTTTCTACTTCCTCTACTTTCTCCTCTTCCCTCTTCTCGATCTCCTCTATTTTCTTCCTGAAAGACTTTAACTTCTCCTTTAAAAACTTGAACATGTTAGACCTGCCTCGTGAGCTCGGCTATTTCCGCCTGAATTCTCTCAGCCTGTGAAGATATCTGCTCCAAAATTTCACCGAGCTTCCTGACGTTTTCTTCTATTTTCTCCTTTTTCTTTTTAAGAGACTCTATCGCTTCTCCGACTTCCTTCTCGACTATGACTCCTGCCCCAACGTCAACGAGCATCTTCTTCGAGTCCTTGACGTCGACGTAGGCGAAAACCCCCCCTCCTAGGTTCATCAACGCCTCAACACTTCCGTCGAGGGAGTTGAAGTACTCAAGGCTCTCTATTGTCTTTTCAAGTTCAGCTTCCACAAGCTCGAGCTCGATTATCTTCCTCTGCACAGCCTCGCTCTCGCTCTGCAGTTGCTGAAGTATCAGCAGCCTCTCCCTCACCTTCGCCTGAATCTCGGCTTTCTTGCTCTCCTGACCTGACGAACTTTCAGCTCCACTTAAGGTTTCTGGAATCCCAGAGCCGGAAGACCTCTTTTCCTCCATTCGTCTCACCACAGTTAGCTGGCACTCTCCAGCTTTTTCACTTCCTCGATTTTTATGAGGTTTCTCTTTACCTTGTGGTTGCTACCGAGAATCGAGTACGTTTTTTCTATCGCGAACCTCTCGTTGTGTGCACTCACGACCTTCGTGAACTTCCTCCACTCCTTACCGATCCTGAAAAATCCTCTGACCTCGTACATTTTCCGACCCTCCTTTCCAGTTTCACGCCAACCTTTTCTCCTTCATCCCACAACACTCAGCCGGAGCTGACGAGATTAACTTCCCCAATTATAAAATGTTTGCTGCTGCTTCTCCAGTCATTGCGACATTGTTAACGGTTGTTAGCAACATCAAACTGCAAACTGTTTTTTACTTTCGCTACGACTCACAACCTACCACTCAACGAAACCGAGAGCCTGTTCAAGAACTCCGAGCTCGAAACCGGTAGTGTCGTCTCCAACCACGTAGCCCTTTGAGTTTGCCACAACTCCAGCCCCGACCATGTCCTGACCGAAGTTAACTGTCCCCTTCTCCGTCTCTATTCCAAGAACTCTCTCTATCTTCCTTACTTCCCAGTCGTTTGCATTCGGATGCAGCAACCCTCCCCTGTTCGTAACCGCAGCAGCCATTCCAACTGTCTTTATACCTCCGACCGTTCCCCTCACAACCTCAACTCCAAGTTTTTCAGCAACGGCCCTCTCGATCTCCCCGTCAGCCTCGGGGTGAATTATCGCTCCCCTGTCGTTCGCACAAATAACATTTCCGAGGCAGGTCATGTCAGTTTCGACCACATAAACGTCAGCAACTTTGCTCATCAACTCGAGCTCTTTTGAGAGAGCGTGCTTGCAGACAAGAATCCCGTTAAAGTTTGCAGCCACCATCGCCCCTACGAGCTCACTCCCCGCAACGGTCGTAGCAACGACGTCAACGTTGAGCTCGTCCCTTATGACTTCAATGACTGCTTTATCCCTAACGCCGACGACTGCAAACTCCTCGGTAGCTCTCACGTAGAGTCCAATCATCGGGTTACCTCTGATAGACAGCTGCACCCCCATGACGCTACACCTTAAAGGGTGAAAAAGTTGTGTTTAAAAAAGAGTTAAGCGAGTTCAGCTTCTACAACGCCGTCGTCGAACTTGACGGCCCTAACCCTTATCTTCGAAGGCGGCTTCTGAGCTCCTCTCTCCCATATCTTCTCGTTTATGCTCGCGTCTATCCTCACCTTGTCCTCCTCAGTCTTCATGTGCCTCGCGAGGAACCTTCTGACGTACTTAACGGCCTTTTTCGACCTGAGCCACCTCGGATACTTCTTCATCTTGTGCTTTAGTCTGAGCGTGTAAATTCTCTCAACGACGATATCCGCCATAAAAACCCCCTCCAATTAGACTTTAAGCTTCTTACTCCTCCAGTTCCTCCTCTTTGGACTGCCGTAAACTCTCCTGTTCGTTTTGAGAGTTACCCAGACGGGGCATCTCCTGTTCTGCTTGTAGAACTTTGCCAGCCTCTTTTTAACGCCAACGGTCTTCTTCCCCATGAAACTCTCACCTCTAAACTACTTCCTAATTATTCTGGGCTCCCTCTTCTTGGGCATAGCCCTCTTCAAAATCTCTTTCAGCATCTCGTCAGTTATCTTGGTCGTTATCCTCCCGGACTGAGCGAGGTAAACGAGCTGGTTTTCTACAGCTTCAGCAACATCCGGATAAGCGAGCTTAACCCTCGCAAGTCTCTCCCTCGCTTCCGGCTCGAGGATTGCCCTAAGTATGGCTTTCTTCTGAGCCTCAAGCTGCCTCTGCATTTCTTGCTGTCTCTGGAGGTCCTCGAGCTCCTTTTCCCTCTGAGCCTGAAGTTCCATCAGCTTCCTTCTCCTGATTTCCTCTAGCTCGTCGGCATCCATGTTCATCACTCTCTTTCTATCAATTAATATTTTGCTCAGTACTTCGCAAGAGCAGGTATCTCGTTGACGAGTTCCTTCTTGATCTCTGCTGCAGTTTTGTCAAGCAAAGCTTTGCCCTGAGGTGTTACAACTCTGCCCTTATCCGTCTTCTTCACGAGCCCCGCTTTTTCAAGCTGCTGGAGGGCCTTCCTTACTATTGATCCGCTTCCCTTCCTGAACTTCTCGGGCTTCACACCCCTGTTCTTCCTGCCACCATAAGCCGTTCTGAGCCTCTCTATACCCACGGGCTGGTTTATGTAAACCTTTCTGAGTATTGCCGCAGCTCTAACGTACCACCAGTCGTCCTGCTCGGGAGAGCGTTCCTTGTGAACTCCCGTCTTCACGTAAACCGCCCACTCCGGAGGTTTAATCTCCTCCATCTCCTTCAGCTTTTCAGCGACCCTCTGAATCAGCATGTCGGGAGGGACATCATACACTGTCGCCACGCAAATCACCCCTTCTTGAGCGTTAACACGAAACCTCTGAGGTCAACGAGCTCGCCTCTAACTCTCTTCTCGATCATTCTGGCGAGCTCTCTCCTGTCAGCATCGCCTCTGAAGCTGCGGAGCATCCTGACTTTTACCACTCCACGCTTCTCAAGCTGCAGGTTAATCTCGTTTATTAAGCTTTCCGTAAGACCTTTTTTGCCGACGTTTACGGTTACCACATATTTCTTATCCTTCCTCCTCTTCGAGTTATTGATGGCTACTTTCGACATAATTTGCCAGGATGAGAGAGAGGTTAATAACTTTTTGCAGTCCCTGAAAATGACTTAACAGAAACACACCTGCGAAGATAGCTTACAGGGAACGTATTTAATTAACAACCCCAAAGTTTGAGAAATTAAGGACTGCAAAAACGCGTTGCGAGATTATTTCAGAAAACCTTTATATTCTCCTTTAATTAAATTAGTTCAATGCTGCTCGAATTACCTAAACACGCAGAGATATTCGGATGTGTCAAGATTCACGAAATCCAGAAGGTTTTGAAGTTCGAGTCGAGACCATTTGAAAGCCCCCTACTAAAGGGTATTTCGAAGGACGAAATGGATGATGTGCTTAGCAGAATGGTAGTCATAATCCCTGTAAAAGACGAGAAGCTCCACCTGCTGGACGGAGTTCTTAGGAGTGTTCCCATAGGATGCGACATAATAGTTGTCTCAAACAGTCAGAGAGGAGAAAACGACATTTTCAGGATGGAGAGGGATATCGTTTCCAATTTCCACAGGGTTACCGGGCATCCGATCACGATAATCCACCAGAAAGATCCAGGACTTGGGATCGCCTTTAAAGAAGCTGGCTACAACGCCATTCTCGACGACGCTGGATTCGTAAGGAACGGAAAGGCTGAAGGAATGGTCGTTGGGCTCACACTTGCAAAGAATACCGGCAAAGAGTACGTATGCTTTGTTGACGCCGACAACTACATCCCCTGCTCGGTTAACGAGTACATAAGGCTCTACGCTGCAGGCTTCATAATCTCCCAAACTCCTTACTCGATGGTTAGACTGCACTGGCGTTACAAGCCAAAGGTCATGGAGGACAGGCTCTACTTCAAGAAGTGGGGTAGAGTTAGCGAGATAACAAACAGGTTCCTCAACCTGCTGATATCCATACACACTGGTTTTGAGACAAACATAATAAAGACAGGAAACGCTGGGGAGCACGCGATGACGATGAAGCTTGCAGAGATTATGGCTCACTCTACCGGCTACTCTGTTGAGCCTTACCAACTCGTTTACCTGCTTGAGGAGTTCTGGAAGGGTGAAACGGAATTCAGAGAAGCTATGAACTCTGGAATAGAAATTTACCAGATAGAAACTTTAAACCCTCACGTTCACGAGGATAAAGGAGACGAACACATAAGGGAGATGCTGCTTGGCTCTCTTTCTACGATATACTACAGCAAGCTCGCCAACGATACGGTAAGGAAAGAGATTCTTGAAGAGTTAAAGAAGAATGAGATGATAAAAAGAGAGAGGGAGCTGAAAAAGAACAGGGTACTCCCGCCGATAGCTAAGATGAACGTGGAGAAGTTCGTTGAGGTTCTGCTAAATCACTCGGAAACGCTTACGATGCTGAGCAAGGAGGACTGACCTTCAATTTTTAGTTTACAGTCTGTTCTCTGCTCAAACTTTTGTGAATTAAGAGCTTCACCCGTAAAAAAGCTTAAAGTGTGGTAAGCATGGAGGAAAAGAAAGTCGTTATCACGGACCTCGACGGAACTCTACTGGACGAGAATTACGAGTGGAGGAAGGCCGAAAAAGAGCTGAAGGAGTTAAAGGAGAGGAAAGTTCCGGTTGTGTTCTGCTCGGCAAAGACAAGAGAAGAGCAGAGAGAGTTGAGAAGTGAGATGGAAGTTAACGACCCGTATATAGTGGAGGACGGTTCTGCAGTAGTCATCCCGGAGAGCTGCGAACTGATAGAGGTCGTTAACAAACTAAAAGACTTTACCGATCTCGTAAAGAAGGTCAGAGAAGACGAAAAGAACAGAGAAGTGCTGTTGGTTCTGGGAGACAGCTACGAGGTCATAGTAAAATACCTCAGAGAGCTGAAAGAGAGAGGAGCTGAAAGGCTGAGATTTTATGCCGCAATAAGCGAGGACGAGGTCTCA
>JAMOMT010000151.1 GCA_027066965.1 Archaeoglobaceae archaeon | reverse complement strand
ATTCCAAGGTAAAACGAGTAGAATATCGTCTGCAAGCCCACGATCATCAGCGTGAAAGCTAGGATGTCCTGAAACACGAGAGGCAGATCACTGTAACCACTCGTCCACCACCTGTAAAGCAGCATGAGCGTGTAGAAGAAGCCGAGTGTGAAAACAAAGACTCCAGCCAGTATTCCTCTCTCCAGAGTCAGAGCTTTCAGTATTTTCTCACTCAGCCTATCGCAAGCTATGCCGAGCTTTTTTGCGTAAGCTGAAGAGAACAGGCCGAGAAACGTGAGCTGATACCCAGCTATCGCGAGGAAGGAGGCAGCTATCATCGAGTGTATACCTAAGCTGATTTCGCCAAACTTGATGTGAGTGAAACCCATAGCAACGACGAGTACCAGACCGAGTGTGAGCATCACTCCACCAGGAATGTAGTAGAGCCACTTCGGAGTCTGCATCAGCATGAACTTCAGGTGTCTCCACCCGTCGCTAAACGATCTCAGCTTCGAATCACCCTTCCTCGGATAGTAAGTAATCGGAACCTCCACTATTCTCAGGCCCTTTCTCGCAGCCTCTATAACCATCTCAGACGCGAACTCCATGCCGTGGCACCTAAGATCCATCTTCTCCAAAGCTTCTCTCGTAAAAGCTCTGAATCCAGAGTGAGAATCGCTAACTCCAGCCTTGAAAAACAGGTTGAGAATGAACGTGAGCAGTGGATTTCCCACATACTTGTGGAGCCACGGCATGGCCCCGGGGAGAATTTCTCCTTTAAACCTGCTTCCCATAACCATGTCAGCTTCTCCTCTCCTGAGTGGCTCGAGCAGTTTCGGAATTTCCCTGAAGTCGTAAGTGTCGTCAGCATCTCCAATCACTATGTACTTCCCCCTCGCAAACCTAAAAGCGTACAGGTAAGCGTAACCGTAACCCTTCTTGTCAGGAGTTACGACCTTAGCTCCAAAACTTCTGGCTATCTCCGGAGTTCTGTCAGTAGAGCTATCAGAAACTATAATTTCACCGTTAATACCGTATTTCTCAAAAGTTTCTTTTACTTTTTTGATGCATACACCTATAGTTTCTTCCTCATTCATTGCAGGAATTATAACTGAAACCTCTACCTCACCTTCTTCAACTTTTCTCGAATTCATGGTGTTGCACCACCGGTGTAAGTCTCAGGAGTTATTAGATATTTAACATTTTAGGTTTCACATTATAATCCATAAATCCTTATCATCATAATTCTTAATCCCCGCAAAAGTAATATCGTCTAAAACCTCACGTGCCACAATGAAAACGAAAGATAAAGTGTTAACAGCTTTGCTACTCATCGCTCTGCTCGCTTGTGTGGCTGCAACGGTGTACATAATCGTTACACCAAAACCGACCGAGCCCTTTACCGAATTCTACATACTCGGCCCACAGGGAAAGGCAGCTGACTACCCCCACTACCTTAAAAGGGGAGAGGAAGCTTCAGTCATAATAGGCATAGTCAATCACGAGCATAGAACGGTAAACTACACGGTTACAATCTGGCTCGTTAACGAGAGTTACGATAACGGAAGCGTTATTTTGCATCACATATATTTGATGAAGGTAATTCACGTGAGGCTAAAGCCCGTTCCCGTTAGCATTGAAGGAAACTGGACGCCAGAATGGCAGAGCTGGTACAACTTCTCAGTCAACAGAACGGGGAAGTTCAAACTCTGGTTTTTGCTGTTCAAGCACAACGTAACCATTCCAAACGCCACGGACTACGCAAATACGAGCGTTAAAGACTGGATAGTGGAAGCGTCAAACGTTTCGAGCAGAATACTCAGCCTGAACCTGAACCTCGTAGTACGATGATCGCTATTGCCACACCAGCCAGCACTATCAGGTACGTCGGTAGCTCAGGAAGTGGTGGACAGGGAGGGCAGGGGTGATGACGGTGGGGGTGGCAGTGGCAGCAGCAAGCAAGCGCCACTCCTGTTAATCCCGTAAAACTCGCAATCAAACTCATCATTGCAAGCTTTACGCGCACTCTGACCACCAGCATTAACTTAATTTCTTGAGTTATAAATATTTCGACCAAAAACAGATCACAATAATTGTGAGATCTAGGATTCAGATTTAATACAAATATAGATAAGAACGGATAAAAATATGCATCCGGCAACATTCAGAGCAAGGTAAGCGGGGTTGTGCAGGTGCGCAAAAACGGATTCGATTCTCCTTCCGAGATCCATGCTCGGCCTCTTTCGTATTGGTCCTAAGAACGGGAAAAACAAAACATCCGGCATCCTCCACATCTGGTCCTCTACTAGATGCAACATGCTGCATATGCCTATAAGCCAGAGTTCTTTGCCCAGATACACGCAGAGAAGGAGCAGCGAGAGGTTGAAGAGGAGGGTGTGAGCGATTAACCTGCCGTTCCCGAAAGAGTGGTACAACAAAAAACCGAGGGGCTTGTCTATCAAGTCTGGCAAAATCGAGCCGAAGGCGATGTACGCAAACCTCTTTCTCGGCTTCTTTCTTGCAAAAGGAAAGAGAATCAGACTGTTAACGAGGATATGAGCGGGAGGGAGCATGACCTGTATAAACTCGTGAGAAGATAACATTTACGAGAAAACATTAAATAGGTTCGTTCATCAGGCTCGCTGGTGAAGGGTTTAGCCGTATCCATGGCCTTGATAGCAATTGCAGAGGCTTTTCTCTACCTAGGCAAGTACGAGCTGTGCGTAGCTTTCCACGGACTGAACTTGCTCTTCTCCTGCATTTACGTGATCCTGAAGAAAGATAGTGATGTTATTCCTCTAACGCTACCCTCCACGTTTAGGCTCGTAAACCTAGCGATGCCCGTGTTCTTTACGCTGAGGGCTTACTGGCTCGCTACCGTTTATATGCCAATGTTCCCTGCCATCTACTACGCTGCCAAGGCTCTGAACATGAGTGGTGAAGGTATTGGCTTCACGACTAAAAACCTGAAGTACGCACCCCTAGCCGTTCTGGGAGTGCCTATAGGCTACGCAGAGTTCCACCTTTTCAACGTGAGCTTTACTTCTTCCCCAATCGTCGTAGCTCTTGTGATGCTCGTGTTCGTCAGCTTAGTAGAGGAACTCGTTTACAGGGGAGTGATACAGGGGTACTTTGAGTGTAAGTATGGAAAGTACGGAATAGCCACCGCAGTTGTGATAAACGCGTTGATGGCACCTCCAGCTTTGAAGGTTTTCACGCTTCTGTCTGCATCCGTTCTCGGGATCGTGTACAGCAAAACGAGAAACGTGTTGGTCACAACACTCATGCACTGGACTGCGTGCATGACGCTACTTTTTTCGGGATATATCGTTTTATAGAGTCGGATGAGCTAGATCAACGAATCTGGAGCAAAAGTTCAAAAGTTAGAAAAGAGAGCCTAATAAAGAATTTCAAGCGTTTTCATCAGAACTATCGCTGCAAAGACTATCAGAAGTGCAGATATCGGCACGTTCAAGCATGAGTCGCTGATTGTGTCGTAAAGCTCAGAAGCGGAAGCCACCTCTTTAACCGCTAGAAGCAGTATGAGGAACGCTGTAGTTAAAGCTCCGAGGCCTGTGAGGCCTATGCTCAGGTTCGTCCAAGCTACCGTGAACACGAACCTCGCTTTGCCTCTCACTAAAAAAGCGTTTTGGCTACCTAGATCAGATCGTTTGAATCAACAGAGTACACAAACACAATACTTACCATGAACCGAAAGTTAAATTTTTTAAACTACCTTACGCAGTTTCCCAGCAATGGACAGGGTTAGCTACCTAGCGATACTTGGATTCGTCCTCCTCGTTTACGCGAAAACTCTCTACTGGATGGTAGGCTCATGGATCATGAACCCCTACTACTCTCACGGCTCGCTCGTCGTAGCTATTTCCGCGTACCTTGCTTACAGAACTTGTAGGGCTGCGGAAGTTGCGGAGATAAACACGAGTCCAGGTGGAAACAAAGCTGGTCTCTTTTTGTTCTCCTCAGCTTTGTTAATACACGCTCTTTCCTACCTCTACTCATACTACTGGATTTCCGCGTTCAGCCTTCCTTTTGCGATTTTCGGATGTTTGTACTTCCTCAACGAGGAGCTCGCCAGAAAGCTCGCTTTTCCCGTGTTCTTCCTTCTGCTCGCAGTTCCATATCCAATCTACGGCATATCCAACAGGCTAGAGGTATTTTCAGCACTGGCTGCCTCCAAACTTCTTGACCTCATCGGGATAAAGACGACTCTCGTAGGGGCGGAGATAACCACAGCTAAGAACTCCTTTGTCGTAGGAGCTCCCTGTAGTGGAATAAGGTCAATACTCGCTCTCGCAACCGTCTCTGCCTTCTACACCTACTTGGTAAGGGCCAAGCTCGCAGTCAAAGCCGTGCTGCTGCTATCATCCGTACCTCTAGCAATGCTCGCAAACGTGCTAAGGATAGTGTCAGTTATAGCTTCAGCAGAGTACTTCGGGCTGAAGTTTTCCATGGACTACGTTCACCCAATGTCTGACCTCGTTTTTTTCATCTTCGCCGTATTAATTCTGATTGGGGCTGAAAAATTGCTCAGGAGAGTGATTGCTTGAGCCTGAAAGGTCAATTTCTCGTCCTGAGCGGTATTGTCCTGCTAACTTTCGTTGTCATGGTCATGTTCGCTCCCGCGAACCTTACGAACTACGTGATAATAGACGTAGCCTTGCACACAACACCCTACAGGCTCATAGGAAAGACGAATTACGACTTCAACAACGTGAGCAGCATAAAAATGCTACCAAAAGACATTAACGGCTGGACAGGCGAGGATTTCAGGTATCCTGAAAGAGTTTACGAAGTCCTTCAGGCGAAAATTATTCTAAGCAGAGAATACACGAAAAACGGAGAAATTATATGGCTAGACATAATAAACAGCGACAGAAGAAAGAGTTTTCATGATCCAAGAGTCTGCTTCAGCGCAAACTGGAACATAGTGAAAGAAGGAGTAGTGAGTGTTCCCGTAAATGTCGGAGTTAAACGCATATATGTTAACTACCTCTACCTGAGTAACAAGAAAAACCCCGACCTCAAGCTCGTTTCTGCCTACTGGTACATGCTTAGGGGAGATGAGGGAAT
>JAMOMT010000150.1 GCA_027066965.1 Archaeoglobaceae archaeon | reverse complement strand
GAAGATACCAAAGAAGCTTGCCTCTCCCGGAGTTAGACTTCAGGAGCTGGTAGAAGCGTGTTCGTCACTCGACCTCAGATTCGTTGCTGAGGAGAAGAAGTACCCGAGGTGCTGGTGGATAGAGGGCGGAAGAGTAGTGGTTGAGAAGAAGTACTCTAAGCCCAAAACTCTCAGGCTGATAGCTGAAAAAATAAAGGAGATCAGATTCGAGAAGGAGATGTCTAGGGACAAGAAGAAAAAGAAGAGATAAATGTAGTCGGGTAATTAGGAAGTCTAGCATGCTCCACGCATTTCTCCTTTCTGGCGACTATCTAGATTTGGCGAGGGCGGAGATAGAGTACCTCCTCTGCCTTACGAACCCCAGAGTAATGGGCAGGGTTTTGATCTACCAAGGCTACGTTGGAGAGAACGTTAGAAGACTCGCCCTGACGAAAGAGGTCGTAAAGGTGTTCTCAATAACGAGTTTGGACGAAATCAACAGATCTTTTGAGGAACTCGCGGAATACCTCTCGCTCACCTTCTGCGGAAAGTGCTGCGTGAGGGTGAAGTGCTTTTCTCTTGGATCTTTCGGGTCTGAAACGCGCGGTGCAGGAAAAAGTGAAGCTGATGCTAGTACAGAGATTAATACAGAAAAAATCGACAAGGTGGCGATGGAAAGAGAGCTTGGAGCAATTCTATGGAAAAAAGGAGTAAAGATAAGCGTCTCCTCTCCGGATAGAATAGTAAGAGTTTACATCTTTCCAGATTCAACTACAATCATCGGTTTACTCGAATTCAGACTCGACACGAAGCAGTTCTCTAAAAGGCATCCCGAGAAAAGACCTTTTTTCAGACCAGGCGTAATGCTACCAAAGCTTTGCAGAGCTCTTGTGAACATTTCTACTCTTAAAGGCGTCTTCCTTGACCCCTTGTGTGGGACCGGTGGATTCGTCATAGAGGCTTCTCTACTCGGTTTGAGAGCTGTTGGAGTCGAACTTTACCCGGACATAGCAAAAGGTTGCAGAGAGAATCTCAGGTACTTCTCTCTTTCAGCTGACGTTGTTTGTGGGAACGCTGCTCAGCTTCCGCTGAAAGATTGCAGCGTTGATGGTATAGCGACGGACACACCTTACTATCAGTCTTCTAAAAGCCTTTACAGTAGAGATGAACTGCTTTCGAAAGCGAGTGAGGAATTCTGTAGAGTTTTGAGGGTGGGGGGAAGAGCAGTCGTTGTAACGAACTGCGATTGTGACTTTCCTTCTCTGAAAACGCTCGACGAATTCAGAGTTAGAGTTCACGGCAGTCTGACTAGGAGGATTTACGTGCTTGAGAAAACTGGTGTTTGAAATCTTTCGCAGTTATACTTACTTCGTTGAATGTCGAATTAACTTTCTACTCAGCGGAGCAAATAGTTCAGCGAAAAAGTTCACGAATAACCATCGACAAAACCGCAAACGTTAAACAGCGTATGAACTTGCGCTCCAGAGTCATCGGATGCTGGCCAAGCTACATGTGGAGGTGTCGAGTTGAGCGAGAAATCGGGTCTCGAAAGTGTGTATAGGGAGTTCATTACTATCAACAACGTAATGGATTATGACAAAAGGAGAATTGAATTGAAAAAATTTTTCGACAAATTGAACCGTATGAAACTGCCCGAGTACTTCAACTGGGTCGTCGAGGTTTTTGAGGGAATACACGTTAGGGAGAGGGGAGACAAGAAAGCCTTGCTGTGGTACGACATGGACAGCGATGAGAAAAAAGCTTACACGTACGAGGAGATGGGCAAGGAGGGGAACAGACTGCTCAGGTTTCTAAGGGAACACGGAGTCGAGAAGGGGGATGGAGTCTATGCGATGCTTCCTTCCCTGCCAGAAACTTGGTTTTCCATGCTCGCGACGTTGAAGGGTGGAATGGTCATAGTTCCCACTGCGACGACGATGGTTCCAAAAGAACTCGAATACAGGTTCAGCGTTTACCCGCCAAAGGCCGTTATAGCAGACGAGAGGAGTGCCGGAATGATAGACGAAGCTCTCTCTAACCTCTCCATCCCTGAGCCCGTTAAGATCGTGATAGGAGAGAGGCAAGGATGGATCAGCTACGACGAAGTGAGAGGAGAGAAGGGAGAGGCTGAAGGTGCTAAAATAAAGTGCAGCGACATAGTCTTCAACTTCTTCACTTCCGGCACGACTGGCTTACCAAAGATGGTCGGCCACACGGCAGTCAGCTACCCGCTCGGTCACCTCTCTACAGCGTACCTGATAGGAATAACAAGCAACGACGTGCACACGAACCTGAGTGCTCCGGGCTGGGCGAAGTTCGCCTGGAGTTCCTTCTTTGCTCCGTTCATAATGGGTGCAACAGTGGTAGGAGTCAACTACAACCGCTTCGTGCCAGACAGGTACCTCGAAGTGGTATCTGAATACCGCATAAACACATTCTGTGCTCCGCCAACAGCTTGGAGGATATTCATGCTGCAAAAGCTGGAGAACTACGACTTCTCCTCTTTGAGGGAAGTTATGAGTGCTGGAGAGCCTCTCAATCCGGAGATAATAAACACGTGGAGGAAGTACACGGACACGACTATAAGGGACTTTTACGGACAAACTGAGAGCACGGCGATGATTGGTAACCCGCCGTGGGTGAGGGAGGTTATCCCCGGTTCTTTCGGCTTCCCGGGATATATGCATGACATAGCTTTGGTGGATGACGACGACAACTTCATCACTGAGCCGAATAAGGTCGGACACATAGTCGTCAGGCTCGACAGGTGGAGGCCTATAGGCCTCTTTGCCGGCTACATTGGAGACGAGGAGAAGACTAAGTCGGTTTTCAGGAACAACAGGTACTACACTGGAGACAAGGCCTACTTCGATGAGAGGGGCTACTGGTGGTTCGTTGGAAGAGCTGACGATGTGATAAAGACCTCTGACTACAGGGTTGGACCGTTTGAGGTGGAGAGTGCTCTAATAGAGCATCCGGCTGTTGCTGAGGCTGCGGTAATAGGGAGTCCAGACCCTATAAGGTGGCAGATAGTCAAGGCTTTCGTTGTGCTCAAGCCGGGACACGAGCCCAGTAGGGAGCTTGCTTTGGAGCTGTTCGTGCACTGCTCGAGGCTGCTTGCTAAGTACAAGATACCGAGGATAATAGAATTCGTTCCTGAGCTACCCAAAACTATAAGCGGAAAGATCAAGAGGAACGAGCTCAGGAAGGCTGAGGAGGAGAAGAGAAGCAAGGGGGAGAGAGGCGAGCATGAGTACTTCTACTCCGACTTCGAGGAGCTGAAGGGTAAGAATAATAGTAAGAAATAATTTTTAGTGTTTCTTCTATTTCTTCTACTTTCTCAGTGTAGAGTTCACTTCTTTGGGTTTTTAGATTTAAATCGTAAAACCAAATATAAAAATTACTCAGCGTAAACAGCTGGCTTCCCTGGCATTGCAGCTTTCCTCTTGCTCTCAGGCACCTTGCTCTCGTCCACGACGACTTTAACTCCCAGTTCTCTCTCAAGGAACTCTTTGCTCTCCTCTATTACCTTCTTCTCGTCAACCTCCACGATCTCGCTCTCCTTCAGGACTCTCTTGACGAAGTTCGAGACCTCCTTGCCCATCCCTCTCCACCTCTCGTCCTTCATCAGCTCCTTCATCGCATCTCTAACGTTTCCCGCCTTAATCGCGACCCTCGCAACCTCCTTCTTCCACTCCTCCGCCGGAGCCAAATAGACAGTCTTAGCATCAACGAACTTCAGAACTTCTTTGATGTCGTTCATCAAACTCTTTATGTACTCCTCTGCAACCTCCGCAACTTCGTCAACCTTGCTTTCATCGTACTCCGGATACTTCTCCAGACTTATGAAAGAATCGTGCTTCCAGTGCCACACCTCCTCGCATATGTGAGGTGCGAACGGTGAGAGCAGCTTTAGCCAGTCGTCAAAGATTATTTGCGGATTCTTGCCACCCCTCCTAAGGTACCACTTGACGTCGTTCATGACCTCGAAGAAAGCAGCGTTAACAGCTCTCCTCGTCTGCAGGTTCTCCATCGCTTCTCTTGTCTCTTTTATTGCCTTTTGCATCCTGCTGATCAGCCAGCGCTCGAGGTGCTTGAACTCCTCAACATCCTTCGTGTAGTAGTCCTTCATGAGCGAGTAGAACCTCTTTAGATGGGATGCCAAGCTCTCAACATCCTTCTTCCTCCAGTCCGCGTCGCTGTCGTATTCCGCAGCGTAGAGTATGTACATCCTCGTAACGTCTGCTCCATTCTCAGCAACGGCCCTTTTCATCGTCAGCAGAGGCCCCTTGCTCTTGCTCATTTTCTTACCCTCAAGACTTACGTAGCCGTTGACGGCTATAGCTTTGGGCCAGAGCTCCTCAGGGAATATTGCGACGTGGTGGAACAGGAAGAACAGCAGGTGGTTCGCAACTAAATCTTTCCCACTACTCCTCAAATCAACGGGATACCAGTAGTCAAAGTCTCTCTTTATCTCCTCTACAAGCTTGATGCTCAATCCGGAACTTTCAGCCGCTTTTTTCGCGTCTCCAATGCTGAGGAACACGTAGTCGAGAAGATCGGGTGTTACGTTTTCAGCTTTAATCTTTCCGGCGTTTATGAACTTCGCCAGTATGTAGTATGCCATGTATATTGTTGAGTCAGACAGGCTCTCTATCAACCACTCTTTGTCCCAGGGAATTCGAGTGCCCAATCCTTTTCTCCTCGCGCACGCCTTGTCCTTGAGCCACTCTACCTTGTTTCTGAATTCCTCCTTGTAGTAGTCCGGGATTATCCTCATCCTGTCGAGGAGCTCAAATACTTTCGCCTTCCACTCCGGCTTCGAGTAGTTCAGGAACCACTGATCCCTAACGAGCTTAACAACGCACTTTGTTCCGCACCTGCAAACAACAGGCTTCTCGCTGAACTCGTAAAATACATCACCAATTCCGAGTTCTATTAGGTCTTTTTGCAGAACATCCTTTACCTTGGACACAGCCAAGCCCGGGTAGAGAGTGTTTTCAAGCAGCACTCCTTTATGAAACTCCTTTCTATAGACGATCTTGGTAGCCTTGTCGAGCTTTTCTTCTTCTTTCTGATTTTCTATTCCAAGTTCTTTGGAAACTTCAACAGCAGGAACCTCGTAACTCTCTCCTTCAATTCTTATCAGAACTATAGGTTTCACGTCTGCTATCTCTTTTAACTCTTTACTCTCTTTCTTGAGGTCCTCCAAGGCGATGTAGTCGTAGGGTGCGTGTGCCGGAACACTCATGACAACTCCCGTTGCGTTGTCGGTATCTACGAACTCAGCAGGCAAGACTGGAACTACGACCATTCTGAGCTTTTCGACCGCCTCTATAACCTCTTTATCTTTATTCTTCTTGATTCCTTCAAACCCCGCCCTAAACGCCTCTGTTAAACCCTTGGCGACGGTGTCAATCTTCTCCACAACCTTCCTTATCCTCTTGAGTCTATCCTCATGCTTCGATACCTCCTTCAGCACCTCCGCAACGCTTGTGTCAACGCCAAACTTCTCCCCTATCACTTCAACCGCCTTTGGGAGCTCATCAGCCAGCATTCCGACAAGAACGGGGTTTACTACGAGCTCTCCAATGTAATCTTCACCTTTAACTTCCTTTAGAACTTTAACCTCTTTCTCTTGGTGGACGAGCTTTTCCGCTGCTTCCTTGCTCAGGAACCACTTCTCGCCGTTGATCTCTGCAACAACGTAATTGCCAGAGGGATTTATCCAGAGGTTGGTAACTCCGAAAATAGTTTCTGGCCTTAAAGTTGCACAGGGGAAGATTAGCTCGGAAGAGTAGAGCTTTATGACCGTGAAGTCGACTATTGTCGCGTTCTCCCCCTTCATCAGGTCGTGATCCTCGACAGGGTTCTCGTCATGCGGGCAGTATCTAACGGGGTGGGAGCCTTTAACTACGAGCCCCTTCTCCTTAAGCTTCCAGTACTGCCACTCTATGAACTTCTGGTAAGGCTCATCTGTAGTCGTGAAAACTCTCCTCCAGTCTATCGAGTAGCCTATGGACTTCAGAGCTTTCGTAGCCTCTCTTGAGAAGTACTCGACTATCTTTTCGGGCGTATCGAGTTTGAGTAAGTCTTCAAGGGGTACGTCGTGGTAGGTTGTGTAAACCTTTATCGTATCCGGGTCTTTTTTAGCGATCCTCTCAGCTAAGCCAATTATCGGAGTGCCTGTGACGTGATAACCCATCGGGAAGAGGACGTTGTAGCCATTCATCCTCTTGTATCTCGCAACAGCATCTCCTATCGTGAGAGTCCTCGTGTGCCCTGCGTGTAAGTTCCCGTTCAGGTAGGGGTAAGGAATTGTGATGAAGAACTTTGGCCTCTCATCCGGCTCTGCCTCAAAAATCTTACTTTTCCTCCACTCCTCCTGCCACTTTCTCTCTATAGCGTGAAAATCGAGATCGTGATCTTGCGTGTTCTGCATGTTACGCTGGTTTTTCGAGGGCTTTAAAAAGTTTGAGTATTTAGGGGCTCCAACTTATGTTCCACTTTACGGTCGTCGACTTCGTCGCGAGAACGTGCCCTCTGCTGTCTATGACCTGAACGACTACGACGAGAGTGTCACCTTTCTTTGGAACAGCTTTCGGACTGCTAAAGCCTATGTACGTGGTGATCGTGCCCTGCTTGTCTATCGGAACGTATGTAGAGGGAGTGGCTTTCATTCCGACCTCCCCCATACTCTTTGCCCCGCTCATGTCGTATGCGAACAGAATTATCCCGGGCATTGGCGTGTTGTACCAGGGATAAAGAGTCGGAGCATCTTTCTTGGAGATCAGAGTAGCCTTCACGTACTTTATCCTGATTATGTGGGTTTTTCCAGCGAGGTAGTGTTCAAAGCAAACTTCTATCGCGGGCAACTTCTTCTCTTTAACGCACCCACTCGTCAGAGCTGAAACAACGCATGCCAGTAGGATTAAACCGAGTGCGAGTCTGGACGAAACTTTCATCGCAGGTAGAGGGGATTACCTGCTTAAAAAATTTGGCTTTCTGTACTTTTCTTTTACTCTCAGCTTTATTCTCCCGTTCACCTCGAAGAGTTCGAGCACACCTCTCTCGCACATGCTCGTCAGGTGACCTCTAACAGGTGGCATGACGACGAGAACAGCTTTCACACCTTTGAATCCGTACCTTCTGGCGAGTTTGGCGAAGACATCTACCTCCTCCACCCCTTCCTCTTCACCCTCTTTGATAATCTCGTAAATTTCTCTATCTATTTTTTCGAGCATTCTGAGGTTTACGTCTATGACTTTCTTGCCCTCTCTCCCGTCGAATACTTCTCCGTGTCCGGGTATCACATAATCCCAATCGAGTTTTTTTGCCTTGAGCAGACTCTCT
>JAMOMT010000149.1 GCA_027066965.1 Archaeoglobaceae archaeon | reverse complement strand
TTGGATACTATGGGAGTACGATGGAGAGTTCAGATTCTCCCCGGCAAGCAAACCGTACAGAAACAAGGAGAAGAGAAAGAGCTTGGCTGAATACCTGAGAGCTCAGGGAAGATTTAAGGGCATAAGTGATGAAGAGATTAAAGAAATAGAAGAGGCGATAGACAGGCAGTGGAGGTTTCTGGAGGCTATGGAGGATCTGTAAAACTTATTTTTATTTTTCACTGTTTTGTACTGTTTTTGTTGCTCAACTCGAGTATTACGCAGCGTGTGAGAGCGGTGTTAAAAACATGCATATGTATATACTTACGCAGTAATTTAGTCATCATTATAAGCATTAGCATCATAAACTATTAATATCATGATGAGTAAGGTGATAGGGGAGGGGAAAAATCATGGAAGAAAACGGCAAGCAGGGACTGTGCATCAAGGTATCATGCGGCAAGAGAGAGGCAATAATATGGATAAACCCAGAAACCATGGAGTACAGAGTGGTTCACTGCAACTGGTTTCACAAGTGTATAAAGTGCGGCGTCCTCCTCAACGGGCACTGCCCCGGATACTGTGACCTCGTTTCAAGTGCGAAGCACTATGTCCGGGGCAGGAGGAGGAGAAACGTTCAGACCGATTTGCTCTCGCCCAGTGAATGTGCCATAATCAGAAATTATAATCCAAGAGAGCTTGTAGAGGGTGTAAAGTACAGTACGTCCGATTTCGACGATTTCGATGATATGTTTGACGACGATTTTGAGTTTAAGAAGTACATATAGTTTTTAATTTTTTGTGTAGATATAAAAATAAGAAAAAGCTAAGGATTCATTACGAGGTGTCCCGTCCATATCGGGTTACCGGTGTCCTTGTCGATGATGGTTACCGTGAATGGTTGACCTACCGCCACACTCAGACTGATCTGCGGCCCTGTAAATTTTGCCCCCCAAGTTGATTTTTTGAAGGGTATCACTATCGAGTCTCCCGGTACTGCGTACGAGCCGTGAGGAACGAACGTAACATTGCTCATGTTGACGTATCCAGAAGTCAGTGGATGATCAACCTGAATTCTTATAGCTATGTCATCCTTGTAGAGAGCATCTCCACTAATCATGTCGAGAGTTATGTTCCCGCTGCTGTAGGAGGCTTTGGCGTCGAACTGAGCCACTGGCGTTGGTTGCTTCGGAGATACAGAGCTCGTGTACGCATTGACAGCCGCTGCGAGAATCACTGTAACGACGAGCATCAGCATCACTCCGACTACGGGAGAGACGGCCTTTCTATCTTTCAACAGCTTCATATGCCCTCACCCTCCACGAGAACTTTCTTCTCCCAAATCACCGTGTGCGTTGGTGTGTAGACAATCTTGACAGTAATGTAGTGTCCCGGCGTGACGTTCCATCCGTCGGCTATGCAGGCACAGAAGCCTGTGACGTTTCCGGCGTTTGGATCTCCAGCAACGTTGTACGTACCACTTGTGCCGTTCCACTTTGCCTGTATCCAATTTTCGTACCAGTCCGCTGTTAATGTCACTCCAGGGTGAATAGTATAATTGCCAAACCATGTCTTCGGATGTTCCCACCAGTACCCATACTTATAATTATTTAGGTATGGAACTACACCTTTAGCTGGCTCAAAACTGTATGTAGTATAATTGAAGTACCAGTCGTGAGCATTTATGACATTTGGCTTAATTACTTTCGTCCTAAACTCGTATTGATGTTCTCTAGCATATTTGTTTGAGAGATTTACATAGGCACTGGGATTATATGTTATTATTTCAAGATCTTTTGAGGGTATTGCATCTCCGCTTATTTCTGTTATCTCTATATATGCACATAACGCATAATGCGTATTGAAATAACTTGCTGGCGTAGATTTATTTATGTTTGGTATGTCGCTAATCAATCTCACTATCTTCACCTCAAAGTTCGCAGTAGGCGCTGGCTTCTGTGCCTTGAGTCCACCGGTAAAAGCGCTGACAGCCGCTGCTAACAGCACTGTAACGACGAGCATCAGCATCACTCCGATCACTGGCGACACTGCCCGTTCACTTCTTTTTACACTCTTTTTACTACCCAACCACCTCATGTCCAAACCTCCTTACCTTTGCGCCAGAAAAATTGACACGATTGAGTATTTAAATTTATCCATTTTTCTGGATAACCTATCAAATCAATTTTAGATTATTACAATCATCATCAGAAGCATTCAGCTAATGTTATCAAAGTTAATATCGCCATTATTATTATGATAATAACGAGGAGAATGACGTTACTGTTTGCAGCACTTGTTGCAATGCTGTGCTTAGCTGATTCAGCTACAACTCTGGCAGTTATAAACTCCAGAGTCGGTTACGAGGCGAACTCGGCAATAGCCGGGTTAGTAGTTTACCCAGCCTTTCACGCGTTCAAGTTCGTCTTGACGGTAGCAATACTCTACGCAATACACAGAATCGCTAGAGGAGACCCGAGACTCGAACTTGCAAGCTATGTGACTCTCCTAACCTTCTACTCGCTGATAGTGGCAAACAATCTCTGCGTTTACGTTCTCAGAGTTGGTTTTGGTTTCAATCTAACCAAGCTGTTTCTCGTGTTCTCAGTTATCTTCGGAATAGCGTACGGCTTCGTTTACACCCAAACGCCTCACCACACGTAAACGGAGTAGTTCCTGTAGTACACTTTAACCTTCCCACCAGCACTCACGACCACGCTACGTTTCCCAAACACGCTGGAAACAGTAACGATGACTCTCGTGGCGTTCAGGTTTAGTCCAGGGGTACTATTCGAGGAAACGCTGACGAAAACTTGTCCTGTTCCAGAAATCGTGAAGTTCTCAAGGTGATCGTTTACGCTATAATTGTCAACGTAAACTTTGAGAACCGTCGAGTTTACCACGATCGAATTTATATACAGCTCTGTTTCGTTCGAGAGATTCAACCTGAAGCCACCCTGATAAATTGCAGTTCCAAGCGGCGTAAGAACGGCTTTAACGTACGGCAATCTGGATGGATAAACGGAGAGATTATAACCAAACAACCTGCCCAAAAACTCTTCAACGAGTGACGTGCCGTTGTAAACTTTCACGTCAACTTCTCCGCACCTCCAGACCCTTAAGCTCGAGCTTTCGTGCGTGCTAAGGAAGGGGAGAGGGGAGCTACCTAGTTCGAAGCTCTCGTAGCAATCGCCCATGTACGATTTTCTCAGCTCGAAAAACCTGTCAAGTAACGCCTTCTCGTGGCGAAACTCCTCTCTCTTCTCCATTACCGGCAGCTTGTAAACGACTAAGACCGTAACGACTGACGCGAGGACTGCGAGAATCAGAAACATCCCAACCACTGCCGAGATGGCTCTGGAGTCCATAGGGTCCAAAGCTTTCGCACAAGCCATAGCTACCCCTCCGGAAAGTGAAGACTCGCCACGACGCTACTTCCACTGCAAACGGATATTACCGTGTTTTTGCTCCCATTCCTTGGAATGTTGAGCTTTTCTCCAAAGCTCCAGCTCCTGTTGTAGTATCCTGGCCTGAGGAAGAGTTGAGCTTTCAGACTTCCAGCTTCGAAAACTGCCACATTGTTCACAGTGTAACTGTACTTATAATCGCACGTTCGGGCGTTCGGGTAGGAGTAATTGTATGTAACGAGCAGAGACAGCTCCGAGAGAGAAATTGGATCACCAAACTGAATAAGTAACGTGTAGTTGCTCCCGTTGGTGTAGCCTATAATGCTCGTTTGGGGAGTGTTCTTCAACGGAGGTATAAGGCTTAGGGAGTAATTGGCGAACGCGGCAGCCAGAACGACCACTACTACGAGCAGCAACATCTCCCCAAGCACTTCCGAAACCGCGCTCTCTGGACTTCGAGCAAGCATAAAACCACCTAAACCAACCGGTAAACCGACACACCGGGGATTAGAATCTCAAACATTACAGCTGACGACACCAAAAAAACGAAGAGGTGTTTCAGTCCGTAAAGCACGTGTCCTTTCTCCATCTGACCAGCAAGTATTCCGGAGAAGAAAGCAAGCATTAGAGCAATCTGGTACATCATCGAGAGTAGGCCGAAAGACGGCGTGTAGTTTGGGAGTTTACTCAGAAAAGCGTGGATTATGCTGTAAGATACGTAGAGCAAGATGAAAAATGACAAGTATATTATCGCAAGGTAAGCGAAACCCGTTGCGAACCTCATGTCCTTCAGTTTGAGCTCGTACTCGAAGTCTTCTATCGCCGTAAGCAAGACGTCTCGAATGTTTTCGGTGACTTCGCTCGCCCTGAGCAGAAGTGTGATTGCCCTCCTTATGCTCGAAACTCCAACTCTGTTTATCAGCTCCACGAGAGCTTCTCCAGCAGTCGAACCCCAATCCATCTCGGCGCTGGCAAACCTTATTTCTCTGCTTAAAACACCGATCTTCGACTCCTTAAGCATATCCACTATGCCATGTAGAGTTAAACCAACATCCTTAAGGTTGAGCACCTGCCTGAGAAAGTCGGGCGTTTCCTTTTCTACTCTCCTGACGAAAGCTGCCCTGTATTCGAAAGCTATGGCTAAAGGCAGGAGAGCAAAAACAACCAGCAGGCAGAGCTTCGTTTCCCAGAACTCGAGCTTCAAGTGTCCAATCAGACAGTACCACAGTGCCACGAGGGCTGGAGAGAAAGCAAGAGAATAGTAGTAGTTTTCCTTTGCGGCTCTGAAGGGTTTGGAAACGACTTCCCAAACTCCAAATGAAGTTTCAGCAACCTCTTCAGATTCTGAGGGTTTTAAGTACGGGTAAAAAAGGCCAGTTCTTCTGACCCGCGTAACGCTGAGGTCCTCCTTAACGTTGATCAAATCAACGACGTATATGAGCATGACTCCGCCGACCGGCATGAAAAAGTAGAGGTATAGGTAAAAAAGCCCGCTAACACCCCTTCCCAGAAAGTGGGCAGTCGATATGACTATTATCAGAAATACGGGAAGCGCCACGAACAGAACAGTAAACACCTCTGCAAGAATTTCGAGCGTTTTCATGTTCAGTTCGAGCTGCTTCCTCGCCCTGTCCCTAAAGTTCTCAGCCTTCGCTGACATGTATCCCCTCATGTCCCCTCCGCTTTCGAAAACTATGGCGAGTCCTTGGACGAACTCCCTCAGGTTCTCCGAGGGTGTGTTAGAAGCAAGCTCGAGCATTGCCTCCGTCAGGCACATACCGAACATCTCGACATCTCTGACAACGAACCCAAACTCCTCGGAAACCTCCCCGTAGAGGTCCCTCTCGAGAAAGATTTGTTTAAAAACGTCGTAAAGGGGCATTGTGTTGCAGAGAGATCTCATGTAAGTTATGGCGTGAGGAAGCTTAAGGTCTATCCTCGTCCTCCTGCTCTTAGAAAGAGTGAAAGGGTAAAGCAGAGCGAAGGCGTAAAATACTAAAGCGAGAAAAGCCGGTAGAATCCACTTTTCAAGTCTTCCAAGCTTAGGAAAATTGAAGAATGTCGCTACCACGTAGCCTGCAACTAATCCAAGCAAAGCTGAGAGGTAAACGAACAGGGAGTACTCTTCCGGCGTGTAGCTAAGCATGGCCCCTCTGAGAGCCTTTTTTAGGTAAGATCTGCTTACGGGAAGTGGTACGTACAGCTCGTCAAAGCCTCTCATAAAAATCCTTCCTGTAGGACTCCAGCCTGCCAACAAGCTCCTGCATTCTTGGCCTTTCGTCCAGAAGGCGTTCAAGAAAGAACGTTCTTCTCTCCACCTCGTCCTTAACGAACTTCTCACTCTTGCCGTAAGCCTCAGAGAGTCTCCTCACGACGGCGTCGTAATTTAGCTCCAAGTAATAGTCCTCAGCTTTGTCCCACGAAAACACGGGAACTGTTTTGACTTTTACTCCTTCCTCCAGTTCCACTAGGTAAAGCCACTTCACCCTCCTGACCGCTCTCCCTTCAACGTGGTCCATCTTCATGACCATAAGAAGGTCGAGAGCGTCGAACATGGCCAAGGGAACGTTTATAGGCTCGTGTATTAGCCTGTTTATTGCAGAAACTGCATCTCCTGCGTGCATGGTCGAATAGGTCGTGTGACCAGTGTTCATCGCCTGAAACATCGTTATCGCCTCCCTCCCTCTCACTTCACCAACTATGAGGTACTCCGGCCTCTGCCTTAGAGAGGCTTTCAGCAGTTCGAACATGCCGTCGGCATCTTTTGCGAGGAAGGGTATCCAGTTCTCGTGAGGTAACCTAACTTCTCTCGTGTCCTCTATGGAAACTATCTTCACTCTGTAGGGTATGAAGAGTGAAAGTGCGTTCAGCATCGTCGTTTTTCCGCTGGCGGTACTTCCGGTTATCAGCACATTTAACCTAGTGTCAACGCAGAGCCAGAGTAAAGCCGCTATTTTAGATGTAACAGTGTTCCAAGCGATTAAGTCGAGAGGCGTTATCGGCTCCTCACTCACCTTCCTTATCGAAAAAGTCGAGCCCCTCGTACTCACAACTCTACGGTAAGTTACCTGAATTCTCTCTCCAGTAGGAAGGGTGGCGTCTGCTATGGGCTTTTCGAGAGAGACTTGGGTGTTTGCCTTTTGAGCGAGTTTCATCACAAAAGAGTCAAGTTCACCCTCTTCGAACGATATGTTCGTCCTCAAACTGCCGTAAGCTCTATGATAGACATAAACCGGTAAGCCGTATCCACTGCACGAGATGTCCTCCAAGTGAGGATCCTTGAGTATGGGATCGAGCTTTCCGTAACCAAGAAACTCTCTTCTCAGGTAGTACCACACCTTCCCCACGCTTTCTTCGCTCAAGTTTGCCTTTTTCGCCTCTTTGACGAACTCCCTGAAAAGCAGCATCTCCCTGTTTTCCAGTTCTTTCCCTTCCTTTAAAACCAGTCGCTCTCTGAGTTTCCTGTGAACAAGTTCGAGAAATGCCAGTTCTTCTAGACTGAGTTCCGGCTCCACCACTCGGTACTCTTCCGTGATAACCGCTCTAGCAAATGGCTTCTGAAGCCAGTAAGAATCACACGCTTCAACATCGACTCTAACGTAATCGATGGTGTGAACTTTCTCGAAAAGGTCGGAGTAATCTTCATCTTTGCCGAAAATTTTCTTAAAATCCAGCAATCCTGACATTCAATCAAGACCTCTTAACGTTGCTAATAAAACTGTCGATACGGGCAAAGGTTAAATTCGACGCACTTTTTAGAAAGTCCACATGAACGCACTTGATTTACTCTTCAATCCAGACGGCTTTTTTGAGGAAGAAATCGAGTTCGAAAAACCGATGTGGAGAGGGGCCATCGTCGTTGTTGTAGCAGCGATACTCGCAACGATAAACGCCTACATCGTAAGCTCTTCGACTGCAAAAGTCATTTACGAGATAATGATAGAGAAGGGAATGACTGCGGAGGCTGCGAAGAGCT
>JAMOMT010000148.1 GCA_027066965.1 Archaeoglobaceae archaeon | reverse complement strand
TCCACGATTCCAACCCTGTTGCCTATTCTAACTCTCTGCCCCGGTCTTGGTCTCTCCGGCAGCTTTCTGAGGCTTATTATCTCTCTCTTCTTTGGGTCGTACTTCCCGAAAGCTTTCTCCGGTGGAACGACTATTTCTCCCTTGAATCCGACCTTCTTTCCGACGAGCTGCTCATCGAGTCCCTTAACGACGTTTCCCTCGCCCACGACTATTACTATGTCGCCGTACCTGGCGTTCTCGTCGTATAACCCGTACTCTTTCGCAACTTTCTCGTCGGTCGTGTCTATTACAGTCCCGTCCTCAAGCTTGGCCGTGTAAGCTATTTTGATGAAGTCCCCCTGTTTCACTTCATCAGTCACCATCATCCCTCCTCTTGAGTGTAAGTGTTGATGCCCGGGAGAGAATGGTATAAAAACGTTGGCTACCAAGCGGTCTGGCTCGATCGTTGAAACTGCTGAATTCGAACTGAAAAATTTAATTAGAGGAGTTTTTAGACTTTCTACTATGGAGAACGATGAAATCGAACGTGATGATGAAGATATCGAATCAGGGAGTGAACCAGCAGACGACGAGTTGCTAGAACTCCTTGCAAGATCGCAAATTAGGGCAAACTACAGGAAATCTCTTGGGAAGGAGTACCTTAGAAAGAGCTGGGACGAGGAAATAAGGAAGATATTCAAGAAGAAATCCGACTGTTAAGGCTCGCTTACCTTCCTGTAAAGGTTTCCCTTTGCCTTATATATCGAGAGCCCCGAGAGCTCGCCTGAGATTACGAGTTTAAAGCCGTACTTTTCAGGCTGAATGGGACACTCTCTCTCCAAGAAGTACCCTCCTTTCACGATTCTTGAGAGAGCGAATCTCAAGTTTTTCTCCTCGCACAGGCATCCGACGTTGGCTTCCTTGGGCAGGGGAACTTTCACGAAGTAAACATCCATCTTCTCCGGCAAAACCTTCGTTGCGTCCGCACACCAGTACTCGAGAACAACCTTTTCTCCTGCAATGGCTGTTTCGAAACACCAGGAGGGAAAGGGTTTGTTGAGAACTCTCGGCTCTACTCTTTTAGTTCCATCAGCAACGCTTTCAAGCTTCCTCCTTATGCTTTGTACGTTTATCTCCGGCGTGTGACTGTCTATGAAAATTATCCTGTTTCCTATTAGTAGTCCATGCTCAACGTCATCGCTCGATCCAGCGTAAACCGAGATCTCTGGAGAAAACTCCTCTATTTCTCTGCAGACGACTTTGAGGAACCTTCTTTCCTTCCTACTGAAGTCAAAGAGGTCAACTCTCTCTGTGAGCATGTTCGACTCCCTTAACTTCGACTGCACTCTTATCTAACTTCTTTCTGCTTTCGGGTAAGGCTGCAAGAATTCCTCCAGCCACAATCAACAGCGACCCTATCCAAACGAAGGACACGAGAGGAACGACGTAGAACTCGAAAGAGGCTATACCGCTCTCCGTAACGCTGCCCATGGCTATGTATATATCTTGGAGAGGCATCGAGATAATGTCAACTGAGGCGACTATCCTATCGTTTCGCATGAGGTTGTATATCACGAGTTTGGGGTGCATCACCCCTATCAGCTTCCCGTCCTTGTAAACGCTCACATATGCTATAACGTAGAACTTTCCGTTTCCGTTTACTTCATTAAACCCGTTCAGCTTGAGTATGTAGTCTCCGACCTTCACGCTCTGTCCCACTCCAAGGTTGACGTGGGTGTAGTCCGACTCATACATCCACGAGCCCATAACCCCTATAAAAAGCAGTATCAGTCCAAGGTGTGCAGCTATCGCTCCAGCCCTCCTTAGATCTATTTTTCTCCCGCTGTATCCTTGGACTATTCCCATCAAAGTGAAGACGAAAATTCCTACTCCAAGAGAAGCAAGAGCGAGCCTTGTTATCTCGAAGCAAATTATTCCCGCTCCAGCTCCAGCGGCGAGAGACTTAAGAACTCTCTGATTGAAGTCTCTCTTGATTGCGAGTACGCACACCCCAAGGAGCACGACGAGAGCTGTGCCGAGGGGTATCTCTATGTGCCTATAAAACGCTCTGGTGACTGAAGCTCTTATGAGCAGGGGGGTGAGGGTACCTATTAGCACTGTAACGGTTGCGAGGGAGAATATCAGTATGCTCGCCTGAATTAGTCTATCCCTTATGCCGTAACTTTTTCCTCTGAAAACATCCTTCTTCGAAATGGCAACTGCAAAAGCAGCGACGCTTGAAAGAACTATCAGCAACAAGTAGGCGTAAGCCTCCTGATTTCTTGCAAAAGCGTGAACGGAATTTATTATTCCGCTCCTTGTAATGAAGGTGGCGAGTATTACGAGGTCGAACGTTACGACTGCCAGAATGTAGTTTACGAGCTTCATACCTCCCTTTCTTTCCTCGACGAGAACTCCGTGAAGTAGGGCTGATGCCGTCAGCCATGGCAGGAGAGAAGAGTTCTCAACTGGATCCCAGCCCCAGTATCCTCCCCAGCCAAGCGTCTTGTACGCCCACCAAGCTCCTAGCAGTATTCCTATTCCAAGGAAAGCCCACGCTACGAGCAAGTAGTTTCTTGCCCTCTTGATCCACTCCTCCTCGTAGTAGGTGGCAGCAACGGCGTAGGCGAAGGGAACGGTCATCCCAGCGTAACCAAGGAATATTGCGGGAGGATGTAAAGCCATTTCAGGGGTTCTCAGGAGCGGGTTAAGTCCCCATCCCTCAGGGGGGTTGAAGTTTAGCCTTACGAATGGATTTGAGGAAGTTAGAAGGAGGAAGTTGAAGAACACAGCAACTACGCACATTATCGCGTTCGCAACGGCTGTTGTTTTGTCCCTTTTCTTCGTGGAAAAGAGGAGGAAAATTCCAAGATAAAGGAGCCAGAGGAGTAGAGAACCTTCTCTCCCCGCCCACACGGCACTTATCGTGTAAACGAGAGGAAGGTGAGTGTCAGAATACAGGAAAACGTACTTTACGTTGAAGTCCCTTGTCAGGAAGTAGTAGAGGAGTGTGAAGAACGCTAAGGCCGTGAATGCAAAAAAGGTAGCATTAGCGTACTTTATTCTCTCCCAGCACCTCCTGCCTCTAACGAATTCAAAGTCGAGTACGATGGAAGCAATTAAGCTCAGCATCGAGCCTATTAGAAAGAGGTAACCAATGTCCATTGCCTATCCCCGCCGTCAGACCTTACCCGTAACCTTCTTGGTGGAATAGTTTTCCTCCATCACTTTGTACTTGCTCGGACATTTGAGCAGCACTTCCTTTGCGTGAAAGATGCCGTCGTAATAGCTCCCAACGACGACAGCAGGAATTCCTTCCTGATAGTGGGAAAGAATGCCGTGGTATACCACTCTCATTTGCGTCTTACCGTCTGAAAGGTTGAACATGAGCGTGTTGTTAGGTAGAACCTTGGTCGTTCCTGGCACTATCGTGCCGTTCACCTGAACGTTGCTAACACTGCCTTTAGAAACGACGTAACTCACGGTTACGTAGGGGCAGAGCTCGCTCTTGAATGACATAGCCAATGCGATTCCAAACACTATTACGACAACACCCACGAGGATGCTGACTTTTTTCATCCTTTTACGGGATAGAAAGCAGGTATATAAGTGTTTTTGCCGATTTGCGAACCTGATAAACCCAACAGAGGTTTAAACATTTAGTCAGAATAATTTTCGCCAAAGTTGCCCAGGAATCGAAACGCATCTATACAATTTCGATAAGTTTGGTGTATGGAGTACGATGTCGCTGTTATTGGCTGCGGTCCCGCAGGGCTGACGGCCGCTATATACGCTGGGAGGTATGGGCTCAAGGTGATAGTTTTCGAGGGAATGCCGTCACAGCTTTCAACGGTACCATTCATAGAGAACTACCCCGGTTTTGAGGGAAGTGGGTATGAGCTTCTGGAGAAGATGAAGGAGCAGGCTTCCAAGTACTCGGAGCACGCCTTCGAGAGAGTTGTTGACGTTGGGAAGGATGGAGACTGGTTCGTCGTTAAAACAGACTCCTCGGAGTACAAGGCTAAGGCGATAATATTCGCCACGGGGGGAACTCACAGGGAGCTGGGGGTTCCGGGTGAGAAGGAGTTCCTCGGCAGGGGAGTGAGTTACTGTGCAACTTGCGACGGGCACTTCTTCAGGGGAAAGAAAGTTCTCGTCATAGGAGGAGGAAATACGGCTGTGACCGACGCGATATATCTGAAGGAGATCGGGTGCGATGTGACTCTCGTGCACAGGAGGGACGAGCTGAGGGCAGATAAAGCACTTCAGGAGGAGCTGTTTAAGAGGAACATTCCTGTTATATGGAACAGCGTCGTCGTTAGGATAGAAGGCACTCAGAAGGTCGAGAGAGCAGTTCTGCACGACAAGATTAAGGATGAGGACTTCGTAGTTGAGGTAGATGGTGTGTTTATAGCCGTGGGTATGAGGCCCCAGACGGAGCTTGCAGCCAAGCTTGGAGTTGAGAGAGATTCAAGAGGCTACATCAAAGTGGACAGGAGGCAGAGGACTAACGTTCCGGGAGTTTTTGCAGCTGGAGACTGTTGCGACAACCCACTCAAACAGGTCGTAACGGCGTGCGGGGATGGAGCTGTGGCTGCCAACTCTGCGTTTGAGTTTTTGAAAGTTGAGTAATTTTTGTTTTTTGTCTTATTTGTGTAATACTTTAATCTATGTTTTAGATTGCTCTAGATACAAAATTTGAGTTTTACGGTTGGTGGACAGCGGGCTGAAAATCTTTGCTCCAGTGTTTACTCTGAGTCCTGCCGATTTGAGAAACCTATAAAATATTTATAAAATTCAAAAAATAAACTTATTCAAATAATCTCCTCAAACCCCTCGAAGTAGTCGGTGTCATACTCCTCGATTAAGCCTGAATCGCAGTAGATCGACAATTTCTCCTCGAGAGGTATTTTTGCTATTATTCTGAGACCGTACTTCTTAGCGAGTAAATCCGCTCCCTTACCGAACTTCGCGACCCTCCCGCATTCCGGGCACTTGTAGTAGCTCATGTTCTCTACTATCCCGACAACTTCGGTGTTCATCGTTCTTGCCATATTTATCGCTCTCTCGACGATCTGGGCCGTCAGATCGTGGGGAGTCGCAACCATCACAACCCCATCGAGAGGAACATCCTGCATTACAGTTATAGGAACATCTCCAGTGCCCGGAGGCATGTCGATTACGAGGTAGTCCAACCTGCCCCAAGAAACATAGGCAAGGTAATCTCTTAGAACCTTGGAGATCATTGGTCCCCTCCATATCACCGCAACTCCCTCGGGCGTCATGAACTGAATTGACATTATCCTTATCGCGTACTTCGTGCTCAAGACAGGATCGATGCCGTCTATGCTCGAAAGTGGCTTCTTCCTCTCAAGTCCAAACAGCTTTGGAATGGATGGACCAAGGAAGTCCGCATCTAACAGCCCGACCATGTAACCCTTCTTTGCGAGGTGAACTGCGAGCAGAGCTGCAACAGTCGACTTTCCGACTCCGCCTTTACCACTCATAACGGCTACTTTCTTCTTTATATGCCCCATCTTGTTGCTGATAATCGCCTCGAGCTCGTCACTCTCTTTCATGTTGCTTGCTCTTCAGCAGTGTTTTTATTCTCTTTCCCCAAGTGGTTTGGTTAAGCTTTCAACTTCCTAACGAGTAAATCAACAGCCAATCCCTGAAACACGAGGGAAAACAGAACTACGGCGAAAACGAGCTCTGCCACTACTGGATATTTTCCAGAGACGGTCAGGGCGAGAGCTACTGGTATCGTGCCTCTAAGTCCGCCGAGGACAAGCATTGTGCTTTCGAAGGGGCTGGTAGTCTCCACTCTGAGGATGAGACCGATCAGGCGGCACAGGAAGAGCGAGGAGTAAACGGAAACGGCCCTTCCCACAACGGAGGAGAAAATCGCTACAGCTACAAGCCAGCTAAACGTCAGCCTCGGCGCTATGTCCATGCCAACGGCTATGAACACGATGGAGTTCACGAGAAAAACTACGACATCCCAGAAGCTTTTCAGAACTGTTCTCGTCTCCTCACTCATGGCAAAACTCCTTCTGTTCCCTATAAGAAGCCCCGCAAACACGACTGCCATTACTCCCGAAAAACCAGAGTATTCGGCGAGGACGAAGGAGAGGTAGGACAGGACGATGGTCAGCGTGACCTCTATCAGGTGGTCGTCTATCCTTTTCAGGATCTGGTAAAAAGCGTATCCAAGAAGCAACCCGAACGCAATACCTCCCGCACATGCCCTGAGAAAATGAATCACTCCAGCAGTAATTCCTGAAAATTCGAGGATCGTCGAGAATATGACGACTGAAGTTCCGTCGTTCATTATGCTTTCTCCCTCCAGTATCGCAGAAATCCTTCTTGCCCTTTTGGCCCCTCTGAATGCCGCGAGAACCGATACTGGGTCAGTCGGAGAAATCATGGCTCCGAATAGTAACGCCTCTTTTAGATCCATTCCAGCGAGAGTAAGCAACGCTGAGACGAAGAGAACGGACGCGATAACTCCTAAAGTGGAAAGGATTGCTATGGTAACAGAGTTCTCCCTGAGCACATCTATATCCATGTTCAGTGAGCCCTCGAACAGTAGAGGTGGTAGTATCAGGTAGAACACAAGTTCCTTTGTGAGCGTAATTTCCGGCAGGAGGCCTAAAACAGAAACGGCGAGCCCGAACAGGACGAGGGCTGTGGTGTAGGGAAACTTCAGGTACTCTGCCACTATTGCTATCGAGCAGGAAGCGAGGAGAAGAACTATCAGCTCGACGAGGTAGTTCATCTTCTCCTCCCCGGCCAGTTGTGGAAGTTCTGCCTACTGCCTCTAACCTCTACTACTTTTCCCGAGAGTATGGCGTTCAAAATCCTTGTTACCTCTTCCCCGCGTCTTCTAGAGTTAAGTACGGAATCGTCTATCACCGTAACGGCTCTGCCGACTTCCTCAGCCACATGAGCGTCGCTACCAGCAATCCCCGGCTTTCTGTAAAATTTGGCTAGAGCTTGGGAAAGGAGGTTGCAAATACCAACGATGTACTTGGCGTTGAACACTTCAACTGCATCAGCTTGCTTTGCAATCCAGAACTTCACGCATCCGTGCCTATAGAACTGGAAGGGGTGGGCCACGGCTGTTAATGTTAGCTCACTGTGCTTTTTTACCTCCTTTATAGTTTCACTCATGCTCATACTTGGGTCTATGTCTTTCTTTACTCCGTAAATGAGGAGGTGTCCGTCGAGGGTCGAGACCTCTATTCCCGGGATAACCACTATTTCCAAGTGCTCCTCTCTCACAACTTCTATAGCTTCAAGAGAACCACTTACGGTGTCGTGATCCGTTATCGCCAATGCGTCAAGCCCCCTCCTTAAAGCAACCTCAAGAATCTTCTTCACGCTACTTTTCCCGTCCTTACTGTGGTTTGAATGAATGTGCATGTCGACTATCACAGCTCCCACTTTGGCTAACGTTTTATTACCTATCGTGGAAAGGGGGTCATGAAAATTACTCCACAGTGTCCGGCCTGCCTGATAAATAGGGCGTACATGGAAGCTGAAATGGCGACTTCGGATAAGAA
>JAMOMT010000147.1 GCA_027066965.1 Archaeoglobaceae archaeon | reverse complement strand
TCTTGGCACACCGGAGAACCTCGAAAGGGTTGTTAGAGGAGACGTGAGCGTTGGGACTGTCGTAGAGCCCTGAGACCCTTGGTAGAGTGGTGTAAAGTGGTTGACATGAAAGTCCTCGTGGTAACAGGCAGACTTGCAGCTGAAGAAGTTAAAAGGGCGGTGAAGAAGTTCGAGGATGCTGAGGTGTTCGTGGCCGATGTTGACGTCGCTGCTTTCGTAACTCCAAAGCACCTTAGGGGGCTGGACCTTTCAAAATACGACCTAGTTTTGCTCCCTGGAAACGCGAAGGGAGACTGGGAGAAGGTGGAGAGAGAAACGGGAGTTAAGGTTAGGCTTGGAAGTGTTCACGCTGCCGACTTACCTGCGGTTCTCAGAAATCTGGACAGGATAGAACTCTCTCACAGAACTCCAGCCTGCAGGCTGCTATCTTTTGTTATGGCTGAAGAGATAATTGAGCTCGTCGATAGCGACAGGAGCGGAGTGGAGTACGCAGTTGAGGTTGGTAAGGCAGTTATAGGCGAGGGTAGGATGAAGGTCGTCGCAGAGATAGTTGACGCCCCAGAGATGGATAGGGACGAACTCGTTGAGAAGGTGGAATACTACTCTAAGAACGCAGATGTAATAGACGTTGGAATTCCAGTTGGATGCGACGCGGAGAAAGCCGTAAAGGCAGTGAAAGTAGTTCTCGACTGCTTCGATTCCGTAAGCGTCGATACCTTTAACGAGAAGGTGATAGAGATGTGTGTGGAAGCAGGAGTGCACATGGTCATGAGTGTTGGCAGAGAGAACTTGAAAGCTCTCGACATCGTGAGAGATCAGGCGGTTGTAATTGTAAGTAGAAATGTCGGGGAGTTACTCGAACTCGTGAACTTTGCGAGAAATAAAGGGAAGAAAGTAATAGCGGACTGCATACTCGACGCACCCCTTTCCCTTTTTTCCTCTCTGGAAAGGTACGCTGAGTACAGAAGAAGGGACAAAAAAACTCCGATGTTGTTTGGAGCTGGAAACGTTACCGAGCTGTGCGATGCAGATTCTATAGGAATGAACGCCTTGCTCGCACTTCTTGCTGAAGAGGTGGGAGCGAACGCGATATTTACGACAGAAGCAAGCAACAAGACGAGAGGGAGTGTGATGGAGGCGAGAGTTGCTACGTACATGGCGAGAGCGGCAAAACTCAGGAAGAGCTTTCCGAAGGACTTCGGTTTCAGTCTTCTCGCTCTGAAAGAGAAGACCCTGAAGGTAGCGGGAGAACTGAGTTACGAGGAGGTAGTTGAGGCGGAGTCGGGGGGATTCGTCAGAGATCCAAAGGGGGACTTCAGGATAGGGATTGAGGACGGGAAAGTTCTGGCAGTTCACGACAGCGGGGTTGCGATAAGAGGGGACGCTGAAAGCGTGGCGAAGACGGCGATAAGGATGGGTCTCATTTCGAGACTCGACCACGCAGCCTACCTTGGCAGAGAGCTTGAAAAGGCTGAAATGGCGGCCAGGCTTGGGAAGAGCTACGTTCAGGATAGTGAACTCGACTTCGGCGTTTACACCGCTGAGAACTTAGATCGGCTCAGACGAAAGCAATGATGAAATTTTTATAAGGAATTAACCGTAAAACTCCCAAACTTTAAATACTCAACTTCTGGCTTGGGAAGCATGTCACTAGCGAACGCTCTGGAGGATTTCTTCGAGTTTAAGAAATACGGAACGAACATGAAAACCGAGATACTCGCAGGATTTACGACGTTTATGACTATGGCCTATATTCTCTTCGTCAATCCAGCGATACTCAGTGCGGCGATGGGCAAAGCTGCTATACCGTCTATAGTGACTGCAACAGCTCTTTCTTCAGGCATAGCGACGATAATAATGGGAATCTATGCTAAGAAACCGTTCGCTTTAGCCCCCGGGATGGGTCTCAACGCGTACTTCGCATACAGCGTCTGCTTGAACATGGGCTACTCGTGGAAGGTAGCTCTCGCAGCTGTTCTCGTCGAGGGTATAATCTTCATCGCTCTATCGCTCACGAGGGTGAGAACGGAAGTCATAAACGCCATACCGATGTCCCAGAAGTACGCGATCGGTGCGGGAATAGGTCTGTTTCTTACACTGATTGGTTTGAAGAACGCTGGGCTCGTCGTTGGAAGCAAGGCCACTCTCGTTACTATGGGTTTTTCGAACTTCGCAAAGCCGGAGCTGTGGCTTGCAGTTTTTGGCATATTCTTTGCCGCAGCCCTTATGGTTAGAAAGGTTCCTGGAGCTCTGCTGATATCTATCTTAACGACAACGGTGCTTGCAATAGCCATGCATGTCGCTCCAATGCCGAAGAGCCTGTTTTCTATGCCAACTCTCAGCTACACGTTCATGAAGCTCGATCTGAAGGGACTGATGAGCGTCGGTGCGTTCGGAGTCGTTTTCGCGTTCTTCATGGTCGACTTCTTCGACACGGTTGGAACAGTAACAGGCCTGAGTGCAAAAGCAGGATTCCTTGACGAACAGGGAAGGGTCCCTGACTCAGAAAAGATACTACTGACGGATGCGATAGGCACTACCGTAGGAGCTATACTTGGTACGTCCACCGTAACAACGTACATAGAGAGTGCCGCTGGAATTGAGGAAGGTGGAAGGACAGGAATGGTCGCTCTCGTCGTAGGACTGCTTTTCATACTGATAGGCGTCTTCGTATCACCTATAGCGGAGGTAATTCCTGACTGTGCAACTGCTCCCGCTCTGATAATCGTTGGATTTCTGATGATGAGTATAGTAAAGGGTATAGACTACGAGGACTACACAGAAGCACTCCCAGCGTTCTTCGTGCTTGCGACGATTCCATTTACGTTCTCGATATCCGACGGGATAGGTGTTGGATTCATTAGCTACTGCGTGCTCAAGCTCGTAGCAGGGAGGTGGAGGGAGGTCCATCCGCTGCTGTGGGCTCTCGCAGCTGTGTTCGTGGCATACTTCCTTTACCTTGGAGGGTTAATTTAAATTTTTATTTTTTGTGAAGTAATTTTGTCTACTTAAGGTTGAGAGCAGCTGAGAACACCGAATGCAGCAGAGAGAAAAGTGTCCTGATGAGGAAGTTTGGAAACTCTTCAAAACAGAATGGGAAGCGGACCCGGCGGGATTTGAACCCGCGATCTGCAGCTTAGGAGGCTGCCGCCTTGTCCATGCTAGGCTACGGGTCCTACACTTCGGTCCTACACTTCTGTTCTTGCTTCTTCCCCAAACCAACCCTCAGCCAAACAAATCACCAGAGCCGCCGGCGGGATTTGAACCCGCGACCTGGTGATTACAAGTCACCCGCTCTTCCAGCTGAGCCACGGCGGCTTTTAACGTTTTTGCTTGTTTTTACCTCTGCTTACACCCTCTAATTTCTCTTCAGTTTCTAGAACTCATCAACCCGGTAGAAAATAAAAAAATTTTGCTCACTGCTCCGCTACCTCTCTTGCCTCTTCGTCCCCTTTCAGAAAAACGTAGTTCCTAGCTCTCCTGAAACCTTTGCCAACAAAGTAGATTTCCGCGCTTCTTTTCCTAGAAGCTCTGGGGCTATGAAACTTCTTAAATCTGAAGAACGGCTTCATCTCTCTGAAAACTCTCTGAGTTTCTTCTCCCTGAAACATCTTCACGACGAAGTTTCCTCCCGGCCTCAGAACTTGCCTCGCAATTCTGAAAGCTGAACGAACAAGCTCGATTGAGCGGAGGTGATCAATCGTCCAGTGGCCTGTTATCTTGGGAGCAGCATCGCATATTACGATGTCGTACTCCCTGTGGACTTCTTTTATCTTTTTCAGCGTTTCCTCGTCGTTTATGTCGCCCCTGATGAAGATGACACCCTCTATCGGTTTCATGGGATTGAGGTCAACTGCTACCACTTCAGCTCCAAACTCTCTGCAAACTTGACTCCAACCCCCAGGAGAAGCTCCAAGATCGAGTACTTTATCTCCCTCCTTTATGAGCCTGAATGTCCTATTCATCTGAAGGAGCTTGAAGGCAGCTCTGCTTCTGTACCCTTTCCTCTTCGCCTCCCAGTAATAGTAGTCTTGTCTGTCCTGAGTTCTTCTTGGCTTTGGCATTTAGACTCCTCTCCTTTTAACCTTTGAGCTACTCCGTCTCCGCTAAAAACTTTACCCCGACCTTTCTTGTTCTTGGTCCATCGAACTCGAGTAGTAGAACGCTCTGCCACGTTCCGAGCCTTAAATTGCCGTTCTCTACTGGAAGAGCCACGCTATTTCCTATAATTGAAGAGATTATGTGAGCCTCGGCGTTGTTGTCTATCCTGTTGTGTCTGTAATCTCTTTTCGGTACAACTGAAACTCCAGCTTCTATCAGGTCCTCCATAAGTCCACTCTCAGCCTCGTTAACAGTTATCGCTGTTGTCGTGTGGAAAGTAAAGACGAAAGCAACGCCGCTTCTTCCTTCAGCGAGCTTTTCAACGCAATTTCTGACGTTTTCGGTTATATTTATTGCACCTCTCCTCTCCGTGTTTACGGTAAACACTTCCATCGCCATCGGTATCAAGTTCTTTCTCCCTACTTTTTCTTTTTTCCGGCTTTTTACTGCACATTTTACTAGTTATATTGTACTGTTAGTCACAACAGACAAAGGTTCGACCATCAAGCATCAAAGAGCATCAAAGATTAAAACACCTAATCAATCCTAACCCCCATGAAGTCGATAAACTTCGACGAGGAGTACGTTGATCTAATTCTCTCTGGAAAGAAGAGGAGCACGGTAAGGAAGGGTATAAAGACTTACGACATGGGAGGGGTGGTTTACCTGACCGCATCCTCGAAGCCGTTCGCAAAGGCGAGGGTTGTTAAGGCAGTCGTAAAGAGAGTGCGAGAGCTGAATGATGACGACGCAAGAAGAGACGGGTTCGAAAGCAGGGAGGAACTCATAGACGCTTTGAAAAAGATATACGGGAGGATAGACGAGTCTGACCTCGTTACAGTCATTCACTTCGAACTCGTTTAGCCAGCACATCTGTTTATTTCAGGTCGTGTACTCGGAGTTAAGCCTGACGTAGTCGTGGCTCAGGTCGCAGCCAGCGATACAGGCTTTACCGTCTCCAACCCCAAGGTCAAGGTGTATCTCCACTACCTCTCTTCTCATCGCATCTCTTGCTTTTTCCCTGCTTCCCGTTTCAACACCCCTATCCAGAACTCTCACTTTTTGCGTGTCGCTCCAAGAGAAAGCGTCATCAGCTCTCCAGCTCTTTCCGCACAGTTCGAGAGTGAGCTCTCCAATCTCAACTCCCGAGTATCCCACAGCTGCAACGATCCTTCCCCAGTTTGGGTCTCCTCCGAACACTGCGGTTTTTACGAGAAGTGAAGAGGCGACTGCCCTCGCTGCTCTGTAGGCCTCCTCCTCATTTTTTGCCCCCCGCACAAAAACTCTCATGAGCTTTGTAGCTCCCTCTCCGTCTGCGGCTATCATTTCTGCCAGAACTGAGCAGACTCTCGTTACGGCCTCTTTTACCCTTTTTACGTCCACTCTCTTTTTACCAGTTGCAACGAGCAGAACAGTGTCGTTGGTTGATGTGTCTCCATCGACTGTAATAGCGTTGAAGGTTTTGTTAACTGCATCTTTCAAAATTTCTTTCAGCTCATCAGTTTCTACCTTCGCGTCGGTAAAGATGTAGGACAGCATAGTCGCCATGTTTGGGGCTATCATTCCTGCCCCCTTCGCAACTCCCGCAACGACGCATTCCCCTACCATGACCCCCCACTGCTTCGTGAAAGCATCGGTGGTCGTTATCGCCTTAGCAAAGCTCCAGGCGTTCTCGTCATTCACGCCAAGCTGAGGATACACAGTGTTAAAGAGCTCCTCTATCCATTTCATGTCAAGCTGAACGCCTATCACTCCGGTCGAGGACACAGCTATATCTTTCTCGTTGCACCCAAGTTTTTCGGCGTACATTCTCGCCATCTTCTTTGCGTTCTCTATGCCTAATTTTCCTGTGCAAGCGTTTGCGTTACCACTGTTGACGATTATTCCTTCTACGTGCCCGTCGGCTATGTGTTCCTGAGTGACGGTGACTGGTGCAGCTCTGAAGGTGTTTTTCGTGAAAACTCCTGCTACCGTTCCAGAACAGCGAACGAGTCCGAGACCACCGCCCTTTATTCTTATGCCCGAGCACTCCACTCCCTTTACATGGGTTATGAGGTAATCCGTCGAGTATCTGAGTATCATGTCATCAGCTTGCCGAGGTGGGATAATAAAGGTAAAGGGTAAAAAAAAGTAAAGGTTGGTTAAGTTAAAGCATAAGCTGTAAAGTCTGCAAATCGTGCAGTTGCAACCTTCAGCTTAAACAGGTTATAAGCTAAATTACGGTAGAGGGGATTTGGTACAACTCTTCTCCGTCCTTGTATATTGTTATGTCTCCCCCGCTCTGGGAAACTACTATTGATATTGCGTTAGTCTCTCTCGTTATAGCTGCACACGCGAGGTGCCTCCCTCCAAGTCCTGGCCTAATCTTCATATCCTTCGCCTGAACTTCTATGTACCTTCCCGCCGAAATTATGTACCCCTTCTCGTCAACGACGAAAACGCCGTCAAGCTGGGCAAACTCTCTTATACTTTCCCAGTTCGACGGGTCCTTCACATCTCTAACTGACTCCGGATGTCCTTTGTAGGGATTTATTATTAGCTGCCTGCTCCTCCTCATGACTTCCTCTACATCCCCTACAACGAAAGCGGTGCCTATGGGCTTGCCCTCTCTGCCCTTGTGGGCTATGCTGAGAGAAACCGAGAGAATGGCCTTTATCACCCTTGGTTCGACCCTCTCCGCACACTCCTCTAGGGCTGTTTGCAGTCTTCCTTTCTCTAAGTCTACGAGCACTATTCCTTTGAGAGAGTCCATGCAGGTGACTGCAACGGCCTTCCCATCGAGTCCAAGGCCTCTGAAGTAGAGCATGAGGGATAGGTAGTCCTTGGACTGGGAAATCAGGAGCATTTTTTCCGCTATCTCTCTACCGAGCAGATTGTCCATGTTTACGGTTTCGAGCGAACATATGGCACTCTCGAGTAGCGTCGTGTACCTTTTTGGAGCAGGGATTACAGTTATCCCGTCGACTACCTTTTCCGTGATATCTTTGTCAGATATTACAACCACCGCTTTCGCCTCGACGCTCTTCGCCAGAGTGAGCCCCTGCTCGAGTAAAAAATCAAGCATTGATTTGAGTTTTCGAGAGGAGTTTTTTAAATTTGCCGACACGTTAACTTTGCCGTTTCACTCCTCGCATATCATCGCGATATCACTGTCTGCAGGAGACTATGCCGGTGCTGTAGAGACACTCGGAGCATGAGGGTTTGTAGCCGTAGCAATCCATAGCTTTCTCCGCGAACCAGCAGAACTGTTTAAGCTGACAGTCACCGCACCACGGATACCTGTTAACATCTTTGAGCGACTTGAAGTCATCCAGAGCTTCTCGAAACGATCCGTACCTTACGCTTTCGACAAACTTCTCGTGATCGTTTACGTACTCTTTGTGTGAGTACGAGAATTCCATGCATGGGGAGAGGGTGCAATCCGCTCTCACGAACACCGTGTTTCTGTAGGGACACTCCCTGCTGACGGAATCGGCAAAAAAGCTCGGGATTGTAACCTTAACGCCCGCCTCTTTACCTACTTCTACAGCCTCCTTCGCAGCTATTTCTGCCTTTTTTGCGATAGCTATCCTTTCTCTGTTCTCTACTATCCAGCTTAAGTTGAGCTGGTATCCCTCCCTGCTAGCTCTCTCG
>JAMOMT010000146.1 GCA_027066965.1 Archaeoglobaceae archaeon | reverse complement strand
AAGACTTTGAAAGGTTGTTGAAAAAACTTGAAGAATGCGGAATCGAGCTCGAGCTCGTCAGGAGAATGCTGAAGGAAGAGGTGTGGGAAAGGGAGACGAGGACAGTTGGTGTGGAGGGAGAGGAAACGTGAGGTTCGTTCAGGTCTGCGTGCTCGGTTCGAGAGTCGTTGTGACCTTTACCGGAGAAAAGCGAATAGAAGGTATAGAGAGGGTGCTGAAGTGCCTGAAGGAATGCGGGATCGAGTTGGAGATCGAGTACGAAGGCGTCTGCGGTTAGAGCTGGGAGACACGGACTTAAAGACGACGAAAAGTAGTGTTGTGAATGTCAGCACGAAAGATACAAAAGCGAAGGACGGCAAAAGGGAAATGAAGGACTGGATAAAGGAGGGAATCGTTAAGAGAAAGTCTCAGTTCTCCACCGTGATAATATACAAGACGAGAGACCCGAAGAGACTACCAGAGTACGTAAAGAATGTTTATCAGAACTTCTCCGAGATCTACGCCTACTACATATGGAGGGGCCTGCAAAAGGTCAGGATCGAGAACGATAGGATAGTCTTTGAAAAAGCTTTCTCGGCGAGGTCTCTTGACGCCGCTTTAGATCACGTAGACGACATCTTCCTGAGAAAGGAGAGAGTTCTGTTTGTTATACAGGCTTACAAGGCGAACGACTCTCTGACTCAGGCTCTGAGGGCGTGGATGTTCGACGAGAGCATGTACGCGAGAGGGCACACAATAACAATATTTACGGAGGAGCCGAGCTTAATTCTTGATGCCGCGACGATAAAGTACGCCATACTGATAAAGATACCTCCGAGCACGAGGGAGGAGAGAGAGCAAATACTGCTCGAAATAGCGAGAGCCACTGGTTCTGAGGTCGACAAGTCGATGATAGACGCAACTTCCGGTTTAACTCTTCAGGAGATAGAGAGTGTAGCTTTGGAGTCTGTTTTCAGGTTTGGGAAACTCGATACTAACGTTCTACTGAACTACAAGTACGACATAATTAGGAAGGCGGGAGTTCTCGACGTAGAGTGGTCTGAACACGGTTTTGACGCCATAGGTGGTTATGATGTAGTTAAGGAGTTCATAAAGGACAATGTGGTTAAAGTTCTTCAGAATCCTAAGAAAGCTGAGAAACTTGGCATAAGACCACCGAAGGGGCTGTTACTTTTTGGCCCCCCTGGAACGGGTAAAACTCTGTTTGCCAGAGCGATGGCGAAAGAGCTGAACTTACCTTTCTTAAGGCTAAGAACGGAGAACATAGTTTCGAGGTGGTACGGAGAGAGCGAGAAGAACTTGGCGAGGGCAATAGAACTGGCTGAAGAAGTTGCACCCTGCATTCTCTTCGTTGACGAGATAGATAGATTCGGTAGGAGAGGTGAGAGCGACCACGAGACGAGCAGGAGGATGTTTTCAGTCCTTCTCGAGTGGCTGGGAGATGCGAGGAGGAGAACGATAATGCTTGGAACTACTAACAAGCCCCACCACCTCGACGAAGCGTTCATAAGGGTCGGGAGATTCGACTACATAATTCCCGTATTGCTACCGGACTTCGAGGCGAGGAAGCAGATACTCGATGTGCACACGAAAGTCGTTAGGAACGTACCTTTGAGAGATGTTTCTCTTGAAGAAGTCGCTAAAAAGACAGAGCTTTTTACGGGGGCTGAGCTCGAAGAGCTCGTGCTGAGAGCAGCGAGGAATGCACTCAGAGAGGATAGAGAGTTTGTAACTCAAGAGGACTTCGACGTCTCTCTCGACAGCTTCAGCATAGACTGGGAGGAGAGGAGAAGACAGATGGACGAGTACATGGAACTTTCGAGGAAGTACTGCAACGACCTCAGGTTTTTGAACAGGCTCACGAGCACGATGTCGTCGAGAATAGAGGCTCTGAAAAGACAGCTTGAAAGTTTCTAGACCTCGAAGGTACCCTCTTTACACCTGATAATCGTTCTGCAAGGCACCGTTTTTGCCAGAGCTCTCATGTCGTCGACGCTCGGAGGTTTGACAGTTCTCAGGTTTGGATCGAGCGGGTTTTCGTTGCTGAACTGCTGGAGTGCATATAAGTCTGGGTTATAAACCTTCATTAGCTTGGCTATTTCCCCAACCTCTTCTCTCCACACGAGCCCCGGGACGACTGTAGTCCTAGCCTCCCACTCGACTCCGCTGTTTGATAACACTTCGAGGGACAGCCTTACTTTCTCCCAAGCGTCCTCTCTCCCCGTGAGCTTCCCGTACTTGTCAGGAGATGTCTTGACGTCTATTGCCACATAATCGACGTACCTTAACAACTTCTCTAACCTGTGAGGGTAGTAGCCGTTTGTGTCGAGCTTTACAGCCAATCCCGCATCTTTCAGCCTCTTTACGAATTCCGTTATGTCCTGCATCGTTGGCTCCCCTCCTGTGATGCACACACCGTCGATCAGGTAGTTTTCCTCGAGCGATCTGGCTATCTCTTCCACGTCTCTTGCTTCGCCTTTGGCCGCTATTAGCGAGTGGTTGTGGCAGTAGGGACAGTGGAATGGGCAGCCCGTTAGAAACACAACAGAACACAGTTTACCAGGGAAATCTATTGTTGAGAGATCCAACACACCGGCCACTCTGAGAAACTCCTTTATCTTTACGTTCATTTTTATCTTCTCCTAATGTTTTGATTTTAACTTTACTATTAACTTTTACACAATTTCAGGTATATCAAATGCCCAACATCTGTCTAACAGCCTCTTTCAGAGTGTTCTCGTCTGGCACCTCGCTCCTGAAAAGCACTTCAGATTTGTTTCCGTCCTCCACGGCAATGGATGGAGTGGAGGCTACACTGTACTGTAAGGCCGTTATCATGTCCTCCTCAACGTCGATCTCCTCGTACTCCAATCCTAGCTCGTCAGCCACTTTTTTCGCCACCTTTTTTGCGAGTGGGCAATTTGGGCACCTTTCCATGTGAAAGACTATCAGTTTGGCCATTTTCCTCACCTTGTTCCTCTTTTCACTTTGGTCTGCACGATTTAGCCAGTTGTGAATGTTTAGACGTAGGGGATATTATGATTATTCTTGAGTCGATGGTAAAAGTTAACACAAGTGGCTGATCACGCAAAGGTAATACATCGTTCAGAGGTTTCACTGGTTGAGCTTCTCCTCCACAGACTTTACCTTGTGCTCCATGCTCGTCTCCTTTCTCCTCCAGTCTGCCTTGATAACCACGTAGACTCTTGGAACGCCCATACTTTTCATCCTTTCGTTAACTTCATCAAGTAACTCTCCAAGCTCCGAGAACGACTCGACCTCTATTACCGTACCCATTGGGTTAAGTTGATACTTTATCTTCTTGTCCCTTATTGCCTTTATGACTTCACTGACGTAACTGCTCAGTGATTCTCCAACGCCGATGGGGACGACTGAGATCTCAACTATCATGTTTTCGAGTTCGGTGGCGATTAAGATAGTTTTTTGGTCATTTGATTTAGACTCAACTAAAAAACCCGAAAAGAAGCAAAACTTGATTACCTCTGAAGTGAGAAAAGGACCATGCAAGTGAAAATTCTTGCAGACAACACGGTTGCAGCTTTAAGGCCTAAGAAGTTGCTTGCAGAGTGGGGCTTCTCAGCCCTCGTTGGGGACGTCCTCTTCGACACGGGCCAGAATACAGCAGCAATACACAACTCCCGCCTTCTTGGCGTGAACGATTTCTCTTGTGTAGTCATTAGCCACGGCCACTACGACCACACTGGCTGTTTGCAGCAGTTTCTCGAGCTTTACGGGAGGAAGAAAGTCTTTCTGCATCCAGACGCGTGGTTACCGAGGGTGTACAAGGACACTCCAATAGGCATGCCTTGGCAGAGGGATGAGATAGAGAGCCTTGCCGAAGTAGTCGAGCACAGAGAGCCAGTAGAAGTATCCAAGGGAGTAATTGCACTGGGGGAGATCCCAAGAGTTGAGAAAGACTGTGCAATAGGAAGGATAAAGAGAGATGGGGTGTGGGAGGATGACAAAATTCTCGATGATCAATCTCTTGTAGTGAAAACGAAGGGAGGTTTGCTGCTCGTTCTCGGATGCTGTCATTCTGGCTTGAAGAACACTGTGAACTACGCTGAGGAGGTTTGTGGGGAGGAAGTGAAGTACATCGTTGGGGGAACGCATCTCGTCGAGATGAAAGATGACGAGGTGAGAGAGGTTGCGAGGTGGTTAAAAGATAAGGTGGAGCTTGTAGCAGCCTGCCACTGCACGGGCTTTAGAGCTGAGGCAATCCTTTCGAAGGAGCTCGGGGAGAAGTTTGCCTTTGCTGGTGTTGGGTTTGAGCTTGAAGTTTGATTTTTTAAACGATTTATCATAATCTTCAAACCAAATACTATAGTAGCGTAGAATCCGAATGAAATGCCAATCGGAAGTTTTTGCGTGGAGATTTACCTGAATGAATTTACGAATTCAAAAATCTTTTTAAGGCCGCATGCATAATCATTATCTGGTGATTTGATGGGCGTGGTATGGCTTAGCGAAGTGGGTAAGGACGACGTTCCTATTGTGGGCGGTAAGGGTGCAAACCTTGGAGAGCTTTACAGAAACGAAATCCCCGTGCCCAATGGTTTTATCGTTGATGGCAGAACATTCATCGATTTTATCGAGAGGACAGGAATTAAAGACAAAATAATCTCGATTCTTGAAGGGCTCGACGTCGAGGATACGGACGAGCTGATGAAAGCATCTCAGAAAGTCAGGGAGCTGATAGAGTCAACCCCAATACCTGAAGACATAATCGAGGAGATAAAGAAAGCCTACAGGCAACTCTGCGAGGAGGAAGGTGAGGAAGTTTATGTTGCTGTTAGGAGCTCTGCAACAGCAGAGGATCTGCCAGACGCGAGCTTCGCCGGGCAGCAGGAGACTTACTTGAACATAAAAGGCGAGGATAAAGTCGTAGAGTACGTGAGGAAATGCTGGAGCTCTCTTTACACCCCAAGAGCGATATACTACAGGGTTAGACAGGGCTTCAGGCACGAGGACGTTAGCATAGCTGTGGTCGTGCAGAAGATGGTCAACAGCGAGAAGTCTGGAGTCATGTTCTCCTCCCATCCCGTCACCGGAGAGCCCGTTGTAATAATAGAGGCTGTCTGGGGGCTTGGAGAGGCGATAGTCAGCGGCATGGTCTCACCTGACCACTACGAGTTCGACAGAGTTTCGAGGAAGATAACCAAAGTTCAAGTGGCGAAGAAGGAGAAGGCGATAGTGAGGGAGGGGGACGAGACGAAGGTAATCGACCTCCCGCCCGAGAAGGCTGAGGCGAGAGTTCTGAGTGATGACGAGATAATCAAACTTGCGGAACTTGCCGAACTCATAGAGGAGCACTACGGCAAACCGCAGGACATCGAGTGGGCAATCGAGAAGGGCAAGATCTACATCGTCCAGTCCAGGCCGATAACGACGATAAAGGGCAAGAAGGAGGAGAAGGAGGAAGTTGAGAGCGAGGAGGAAGCTGAGGTTCTCGTAAAGGGTCTGGGCGCATCTCCGGGCATAGGTGTTGGCAAGGTAAAGATAATCCTCAGCGAGAAGGAGATTGGGAGAGTTGAGGAAGGAGACGTCCTGGTTACGACAATGACGACTCCGGACATGGTTCCGGCCATGAGGAGAGCCTCGGCCATTGTTACGGATGAGGGAGGCATGACTTGTCACGCTGCGATAGTTTCGAGAGAGCTCGGAGTTCCTGCTGTAGTTGGGACTGGAAACGCAACCAAAGTCCTGAAAGACGGGATGCTCGTAACGGTTGACGGCGACAAGGGTGTTGTTTACAAGGGCGCGATAAAGAAGGAGAAGAAAGAGGAGGAGAAGGTTGTAACGGCAGCAGCACCAATCATAACCGCAACTGAGGTGAAGGTGAACATATCCATCCCGGATGCCGCTGAGAAAGCTGCTGCCACCGGTGCTGATGGAGTCGGGCTTTTCAGGATAGAACACATGGTTCTCGGTCTCAAAAAGCACCCGATGAAGTACATCCACGACGGGGAGGTTGACGAGTACATAGAGGAGCTCTACAAGGGTATGCTCAGGGTCGTCAAGGCGTTCTACCCCAAGCCCGTCTGGATCAGGACTCTCGACGCTCCCACGGACGAGTTCAGGACGATGGAGGGCGGAGAGGACGAGCCGGTAGAGGCAAACCCTATGCTCGGTTTTAGGGGGATAAGGAGAGACCTGAAGGAGCAGGAGCACTTTAGAGCTGAGATGAGGGCGATAAAGAAACTGATAGACGAGGGCTACACTAATATCGGAATCATGCTCCCACTCATAACGAGGCCCGAGGAGGTTAGGGAGGCGAAGAGGATAGCGATTGAGGAAGGAATTCCGCTCGATAAGATTGAGTTCGGCATAATGGTCGAAACACCGGCTGCAGCTCTAATTATCGAGGACATAATAAAGGAGGGAATAGACTTCATAAGCTTTGGAACGAACGATTTAACTCAGTACACGATAGCGGTTGACAGGAACAACGAGAATGTTGCCTATCTCTACGACGAGACTCACCCGGCAGTCATGAAGCTGATAGAGAGGGTTATAAAGATCTGCAAGGAAAATGGTGTCAAAACGTCGATCTGTGGACAGGCAGGCAGTTACCCGCATGTCGTTGCGAAGCTTGTCGAGCTCGGAATAGACAGTGTCTCTGCCAACATAGACGCCGTGCAGAGAGTCAGGGAGACGGTTGCGAGAGTCGAGAAGAAGATAATGCTGGAGAAGTTGAGAAAGCTTTAACTTTTTTACTTTTATTTGGAGGTTGTTGATAAGTTAGGCTGATTAGATTATTTGAATCAGGTTGGGTTGGGGGCAGAGCAGAGTGAAAAAGTCATTGATTTCTCTAATTTTACTTCTCGCCGTCCTTTGTTTGTGCGGGTTGTACGTAATTAAATCGCGTAGTTCGGAGCGAGCACACTCCTTGAACTTTAGTGGGAAAGAACTGGTCGTGAAGGTTAGTTACGAGGACAACGCAACGAAAATCACGGTGACTCTCCCAAACGGCAGGAGTATTTGTTCCGAGGAAGTTAAGGGAAAGCTCAGCGATTTTGAGGCGAAACTGGAGGCTGTGAGGCTCCTCAAATCATTTAAAACAGAATAATTTTTTATGGAATGCAACATGGAATTCCCGACAACGAGAGCACGAGAGCGGCAAACACATTTAGGGCCTGTTTGGAGAAAGGAGAAAACCCTAAGGTGTGCGTGAAAAAGCTTGAAGGCGAATATCCTTGGTTGAGCAACGTGAACTTCAGCGATCTGGTTTTGCTTTACTGGTAGTTTTATTACTTTTGAAAATTAGAAACTTTTAAACTTTTGGTTCTTGTCGTTCTTCTCTGGCGTCTCGCAATCCCATTTTCAGGGGCTCTTCTCTGTTTCTTGAGCTTCTCCAGCCCCACGAGCGTGTCGAAACCCCCGTCTTTCAATCCCCATTTTCAGGGGCTCTTCTCTGCTTCGGGTGTCAAAGTCGTCAAGCTCGACAAGGGGGTGCCGGCTTTCAATCCCCATTTTCAGGGGCTCTTCTCTGCTTCCCTATCCAAAAACCCTCCAGATTCTATAAATAGTTTTCTGACCCCCTCTTTCATCACACCATTTTGGAATACCTCCCGTTTTCCAGAGAGTATTTAACGGTATGCAACCTGAAACCGGGAAGTTTCCTGCCGTCTCCCGTCTATCACCCATGTACACTGCTTTCTTTCTCTGAATTTACGCCGAATTCAATCTATTGAACAATTTCACTCCATCTCCATTTTTATTCTAACACTATATGTATCTATCAACTTTAATAGAACTTGCACATAAAATCGATCTGCAACCT